>NYYE01000012.1 GCA_002686655.1 Crocinitomicaceae bacterium
CTTTCTTCGCAGGTGCTGCCTTCTTCGCCGTTGTAGCTTTCTTCGCAGGTGCTGCCTTCTTCGCCGTTGTAGCTTTCTTCGCAGGTGCTGCTTTTTTAGATGTGGTTTTTTTGATAGTTGCCGCAGTTTTTTTAGCAGCAGTTGATTGTTTTTTTTCTTTAGCCATAAGGCGATATTTTTTGTATCTCAGATAAAGGTCTATCTTAAGAGAGGTTAATTTATTTGGACCTTCAAATATTTATTAGGGCGACAAAAATAATGAATTATATGTTTTTTCCTAAAACATAGTGTAATAATTTTGTGAATTAAATACGTATAACTATAAATATCTATTTTTATAGGGTTGAAAAAAGATGAATTATATATAAATAGGTGTATTGAATTAGCTCTAAAAGGTGCTGGTAAAGTGTCTCCAAACCCAATGGTTGGTTGCGTTATTGTACATAATGATAAAATTATTGGAGAAGGTTATCATAAACAATATGGAGGTAAACATGCAGAAGTTAATGCTATTGAATGTGTTAAAAATCAATCTCTTTTAAAAGAATCTATTCTATATGTAAATTTAGAACCTTGTTCTCATCATGGAAAAACACCTCCATGCTGTGAATTTATAGCTAATAAAAAAATACCAAAGGTCGTTATTGGTTGTAAAGATTATTCCAAAAAAGTAAATGGCAAAGGAATTACTTACCTAGAAAAAAACAATGTTAAAGTCATTCTTCATAATTCTTATAATTCGAAAATTTTAAATAAAAGGTTTTTTAATTTTCATAAGAATAATCGTCCTTATATAATATTAAAATGGGCAGAAACAAAAGATGGTTTTATTGATTTAATAAGAAGTAATAATCAAAAAGGAGTTAATTGGATATCTACAGAGCATACAAAAATACTTGTTCATAAGTGGAGAGCAGAAGAAGATGCAATTCTAGTTGGAAGAAAAACTGTCGAAAATGATAATCCTGAACTGACAGTTAGAGAATATAAAGGAATTAATCCAATTAGGATTGTAATAGACCCTGATTTAAAATTAAATTCTAACTATAAGATATTTAATAAGTCATCAAAAACAATCATTTTGAATAAAATACAAAATAAAGAATCAGATAATGTAATTTTTTTAAAAGCAGAAAATAAAAAAATGATAGAAAGTTTGATGAAATATTTACAAAAAATAGAGATAATTTCATTGATTGTTGAGGGCGGAAAAAAAACAATTGAGTCCTTTTTAGATGCTAACTATTGGGATGAAGCAAGAGTAATAATAGGAGATAAGAAATTCACGAATGGAATAAAAGCTCCTAATTTAAATAGAAAATATTCCAATGTTGAGAGTTTAGGGAAGGATAGAATTTATACATATTTTAATGATTGAAATAATTATTACCATCTCAACATTTTCTTCAATGGTAATGTTGTTTAAATACTTTGAAAAAATAAATGTAAATAATCTTCAAGCGATATCAGCTAATTATTTTACTGCTGGGATATTATCTATTATTTTCTTACCAAACACTTTTGAATTTGATAAAATAAATTATTCGAATACTACTATTTTTTTTGTTTTAGCATTTATTGTAGGATTATTATTTGTGTTGACATTTAATTTATATGCTCATGGGGCCCAAAAAATTGGAGTTACTCCTAGTACCATAGCAAATAAAATGTCTATGATTATTCCGATAATTATTGGGATAATTCTATTAAATGAAGAAGTCACTTTCAATAAAATTTTAGGTATTTCATTTGCATTTGTAGCGATATTTTTATCTTCTATTGGAGACAGAAAATATAGCTTAAATAAAAATCATTTAATCATTATAGTTTTGCTATTTATTGGCCAAGGACTAGCAGATGGCATCTTAAACTGGGCTCAGGAATTTATTTTAAATGGTAGCAATATGAATTTATTTTTTGCTGTTACTTTTCTTGCTGCTGGATTTTCCGGCTTGCTCTTTTTATTTTTCAAACTCAGTAGCCAAAAAGTTAAAATAGAGCCAAAAAGTATCATTTGGGGAATAGTATTAGGAATACCCAATTACCTAACATTATTATACTTTGTTAAATCACTAAAAAGTGAATTATTTAGCTCATCAGAAATATTTCCAATAATTAACATAGGAGTAATAATATTTTGTACAATTTTTTCCATAATATTATTTCGAGAAAGAGTATCTATTTATAATTGGCTAGGAGTGATTCTAGGTGTTTTTTCGATATTTATAATAATTAGCTAGGACTAAACTAAAGTATCATCAATTCCAGCAACTAATTTATATATCTTTTTAGCAGTATTTTCGCTAATATTTACCAAAGGTAATCTTACAGAGTCTGAACAAATATTAATCAATTTCAATAAATATTTTATGCCTGCTGGATTTCCTTCAATGAAAAGATAATGTATGATTTCTAAAAGCTCGTAATGTTTTTTCCTCGCAATATCTAAATTACTATTGAGTGCTTCTTGAACCATAGATGAAAACCTTTTAGGAAAAGCATTTGCAATTACAGAAATTACTCCATCACCACCAACAGAGATGTGTGGCAATGTTAGGGCATCATCACCTGATATTACCAAAAAATTTTCTGGCTTACTGGAAATAATCATCATTATTTGTTCCAAATTTCCAGAAGCTTCCTTAATTCCTATAATATTACTAAAATCATTAGCTAATCTTAATGTGGTTCCTGGGGAAATATTAGAACTGGTTCTTCCAGGAACATTATATAAAATTATCGGGAGACTTGATGATAAAGAAATTTCTTTAAAATGCTGGTATATACCATTTTGGGATGGCTTATTGTAATATGGACTAACTGAAAGAAACCCATCAATTTCATAACTAGAAAAATGCTTTATTTTTTCTGTTATTTCAGCAGTATTATTACCTCCCACACCAAATAAAATAGGTAATCTTTTAGCATTAATTTCAACAATATACTCTAAAACAGCAACTTTTTCTTCATTATTTAATGTAACAGATTCGCCCGTTGTCCCTTGAACAACTAGATAATTAACGCCATTACTTATTTGAAATTCGACTAATTTTTCAAGTCCATTATAATCTACTTTACCATTCTCAGCAAACGGTGTTACTAATGCTACTCCTGTTCCTTTAAACTTATTCATAATTAAATTTACTTCAATTTATTATATGCTTTAATTCTTGACGGGTCTAATTGTGACAATAAATTATACATTTTATTTTTAGTTGCTATTGTTGAAGGAAGAAAAATTTTTATGATTTCTTCTGACTTTGCATTGAAAAACAACTGCATATTCAGTGAAGATGGCCTGCTTCTGTGAATCTCAAGCAAATCATCAATAGAAGAAGAAATGTTACTTAAACAAGTATCTCGATTAATATAACATTGGTCTAATCCATTAATATGATAATTGTAAAGTGTTTTTCTTAAAGCACTAAACTGAGGTTGCAAAGCATTTTGGATTAACCAAAACCTATTATTACTACCATCTCCATCTGGGGCTTTCCATCCTGATTCTGAGGCACTTTGGCAGATACTTAAAATTTGATCGGCTTTAGTAAAATATGGGGTTCCACCTTCATAAGAAAATGAATCGTAATCATGACCTAAAATAATGTAAATATAATAGGCCAATATATCTGCTAAATTATCTACATGTTGTCCTTCAAAATATTGTATTGGAGAGTTTCTTATGTATTTAAAAGAAACATTTTTATCAATATAATTCATCAATAAAGACTTATAATCTGAATTGAAAATAGGTCTTTGAGAGGTTATTTGAAGTTGTCCATTAAAATCATTACCTGACTTAGAATTAATGGTTAGAAGAAAAGAAACATCAATTTGCTCATGTTGTTCAAATTTATCATTAGTCCACGAGTAGCCGAAATTAATATACTCAACCATAGCATTTCTTAGTGAAGTGAAAATTTCTTCATTGGCTGGATTATTTTGAAGAGTTGGTGCTATAACTTGAACCTCACAGTTGAAAACTTGTGATAAGGTGGTTTCAGAAATAAAAAAAAAGGGAATTACTAAAATCAAATTTCTTAGATACATTCTTCTATAAAGTTTAAAATATCCACTGCCACTAAATCTTTAGATTTTAAATCAAATTTTCTTTCTTCCAAAGGGGTAATAAGTGTTATTTTATTGGTGTCAAATCCAAAACCAGACCCTTTGTCGTTCAAAGAATTTAAAACTATAGCATCTAAATTTTTTTTCTTCATTTTTTCATAGGCGTTTTTCTTTTCAGATTCTGTTTCTAATGCAAACCCTATAACGATTTGTTTCTTTTTAATCTTAGCTAAATCTTTTAAAATATCTGGAGTCTTTTTAAGTGAAACACTCATTTCTAGTTCATCTTTTTTAATTTTATTAGGAGCCATTTTTACAGGTTGGAAATCAGAAACTGCAGCACTCATAATTAGTACATCTGTATTTATAAATCGATCTTCAATTTCTTTCTTCATTTCATTTGCAGAGCTAACATCTGTTCTTTGAACATTTCTTGGTGTTTCTAATGAAACAGGACCAGTAATTAATTCTACATTAGCTCCTCTTTTTTCTGCTTCCCTAGCTAACGCAAATCCCATTTTACCACTAGAATGATTACCAATAAAACGAACAGGATCAATGGATTCGTATGTGGGACCTGCAGATATTAAAATTCTTAGATTTCTTAAAGATGCTTTATCTAGAAAGTACTGATTAATAATTGTAGTGATCTGCTCTGGTTCTTCCATTCTACCCTTTCCATCTAAGCCACTTGCTAATTCTCCTGATTTAGGTTCAATAATGTTTAGTTTTCTATTCTTTAAAATTTTAATATTATTTTGGGTAGACTCATTTTTAAACATATCTAAGTCCATTGCAGGTGCAACAAAAATAGGAGCATTACAGGACAAATAGGTTGCTAAAAATAAACTATCTCCTTTGCCAGAAACTAAGTTGGATAAAGTATTAGCTGTTGCTGGAGCAATAACCATAATATCTGACCAAGAAGCTAATTCCACATGGTTATTCCATTCGCCAGTATCGGTACTTTTTAAAAAGTCTTTATAAACTGGGTTCTTGGATAATGTAGATAGAGTTACAGGTGTCACAAACTGTAGAGCCGCCTCAGTAATTATTACTTTTACGTTTGCACCTCTTTTGATAAAATCTCTGACTAAATAGGCTGATTTATATGCAGCAATACTACCAGTTATAGCAAGTAATACATTTTTGCCACTGAGCATGAAAGTTAATCTTCAGAAGAATCTTCAGTTTCAGGAGATTTCCAAAATATTTTTTCCTGTTCTAATTCTTGAATAGCAATAGCTCCAGACTTCGGAAGTCTTTCGTAATATCTTGATACTTCAATTTGCTCTCTATTTTCAAAAATTTCTTCTAAATTATCAGTTGAAGTAGCAAATTCATCTAGCTTTTGGTTAAGTTCTTCCTTCATTTCAATATTAATCTGATTAGATCTTTTTGATAAAACTGAAATTGTTTGATAAACATTACCAGTAGAAGATTCTAATTCTTTAATACTTCTTGTAATGGTTGTTCTTTCTGCGTTGCTATCTTTATATGCCATTGCTAGGTTTTTTGAGTTTTTCTAATTCTTTCAAGCTCGATAAATAAAAGCTTTCTGCCTCTTTTGCAAATTTACTGTTTTTAAAAGAATCTACAAAAGTATAATAAGATTTAATCGATTCTTCAAATCTTACAATTTTTTTTGAGTTTATACTATTGGAAGCGAATAAGAAATTTGATTTCAAAATTAAAAACAACACTTCTTCTTTATATTTTGTATTAGGAAATTCTAATATTGTTGTGTTCAAAGCGATAGTTGCCGATCGATATTTTTCCATTTTGAAATATAATTTTCCTTTCTCAAAAGATTTTAGCTCTAACCTATTTCTTAAATTAGTAACCATATTATTACAACTATCAATCAAATAACTATTAGGATATTTGCTCATAAAAAGTTGAAACTCATCAATTGCCTTATAACTTTCTGTTTGATCTAAGTAATAATCCGGGGAATTCATCATTAAACAAATTGCAGAATTAAATGCACATTCTTCTACCCTAGAGCTTTGGGGGAAATTTTTGACAAATCTTTTAAAATAATAGCCAGCTAAGTAAAAATCACCCATACAATATTGATTTTTAGCATAATAATAATAAACATCTTCCCCTTTGTTAGTCATTCTAAAATAAGACATTAATTCCTCTAGAAGTGGTAGAGATTTATAACACTGGTCATTGTTATAGTACTCTAAAGCTTTTTCATATTTTAAATTGTAATCAGAGCCCTTTAACACTTTATTGTACTCTGAACAAGAAAACAATACACAGATTAGCGCTGGATAGAAAATAAATATTAAAATCCTATGTAAATAAATTGAATTCAACTATGAAATTTGGGCACAAATATAAAATTATAAACTATGAATTACTCTAATAATTAATAAACAATGTGAATAGATATGTTAATAAAAGTAAAACAAAATTAAAAATACCAGTTAAAGTGTTATAATTTTGATCTTAAATATTAGTTAATAACAGATTATGAAAGACATTTTTGATAAAATCAAAAATAACAGAGGGCCACTTGGGCAACATGCCAAAGAATCGCATGGGTATTTTACTTTTCCTAAACTTGAAGGAGAAATAGCACCAATAATGCGTTTTAAAGGAAAGGAAGTCTTAACATGGAGTATTAATAATTATCTCGGACTTTCAAATCATCCTGATGTTAGAAAAGCTGATGCTGATGCTTCCAAAGAATGGGGAATGGGATATCCAATGGGCGCAAGAATGATGTCAGGTCATACTAATGAACACGAACAATTAGAAAATGAGTTGGCAAGTTTTATGGATAAAGAATCTTGTTATCTTCTAAATTTTGGCTATCAAGGTTGTATGTCTACAATAGAAGCGTTAGTCGACAGAAATGATGTAATTGTATATGACAGTGAATCTCATGCTTGTATGGTTGACGGAGTAAGACTTCATCAAGGTAAAAGAAAAGTTTTTCTTCATAACGATATGAATAGCTTTGAAAAGCAAATGAATGTAGCTACTAAAATTGCCGAACAATCTGGAGGAGGAATATTAGTGGTTACTGAAGGAGTTTTTGGTATGAGCGGTGATCAAGGGAAGTTAAAAGAGATTATTGAATATAGAAAGTCTGGAAAATATAATTTTAGACTATTTGTAGATGATGCTCATGGATTTGGAACTCTTGGAGATAAAGGGCAGGGAGCTGGAGAAGAACAAGGAATACAAGACGAAATTGATGTTTTATTTGGGACATTTGCTAAATCTATGGCTAGTATTGGTGCTTTTGTATGTAGCACTGATGATGTCATTAATTATTTAGCATATAATATGAGATCCCAAATCTTTGCAAAGTCTCTACCTATGCCATTAGTTATTGGCGGTTTAAAAAGATTAGAATTACTTAAAACTAGTGAACAAAAAGAAAAGCTTTGGAAAATCACTAATGCTCTTCAATCTGGATTAAAAAAATCAGGTTTTAATCTCGGAAATACCAACTCCTGTGTAACACCGGTAATGCTTAGTGGAACTCTTGGAGAAGCTACAAAATTAACTTTTGATCTAAGAGAAAATTATAGTCTTTTTTGTTCTATTGTTGTTTACCCTGTAGTACCTAAAGATGTTATTTTATTGAGGCTTATACCTACAGCATCACACTCACTTGAAGATGTTGATTACACAATAAATATTTTCAATAAAATCAAATCAAAATTAGATGCAGGAGAATACCATTCTGACAAGGTTTTAGACGCCAATACTTAACTAAATAAACTTTCGTCTCTAATTATCATTAATACAGAAGCATGGGAAACTATGATGTATTTTTCTTTATTATACTGAATCTCAAAACCACTTTTTTGAAGATAAATAGCCAGGTCCCCTTCTTCTGGTTGTAATGGAATATATTTTAGATTACCTTTCTTTTCCATCCAAGGCTCTTCATCTAAGTTTCCAGGAATAGGATACCCAGGACCAACCTTAATTACATAACCACTATGAATTTTCTCATTTTCTTGAACTCCTGGGGGTAAATACAACCCAGATCTGGTTTTATTTGGAGCATTTTTTGGTTTGATTAATATTCTATCCCCAACCAAAATAAATTTATTTAAATCCGAGCCATGTAAATCTATTGACATCTTTAGTCTTATTAAAAATTAGTTTATCAACATTTTAGTATTCTTAAACTTTTAATTTAAAGTAAAATTCAAACGAAAATAAAATTAATATTGAAATCATAATTAAATATTAACGTATTAAATGAGAAAATACTTAAATATAATTCTAACTCTCACATTCAATATTTTGATTTTTAACCAATATTTTGCTAATGACTCAATTAGTATTCATTCAAGCGTATTGCTTAAAAATTACAAAGAACTTATTCCTCTTAAAAATCTAGACACTTTAGAAATTGCTAGTCTTAATTTATCTTCTAATAATTTAAATTTTTTTGAAGAAGCTTGTGATCATTATTCAACAGTAGAACATTTTCATTTCAACACCTTCTCATCTAAAATAATGGTTAGATCAATGTTAAAAGAACTAAAATCATTTAATCTTATTATTGTCAATACTGATACTATTCATGAAGTAATCGCCAATATGATAAGCAATATAAGTGATCAAAAAAAAGTCATATTAAATTATGTTGGAGGTAAAAAGTTAATGTATGAAGATTTAATAAATAATAGCTGTCAAAGTATATTATTTAGTCCTAACAAAAAATCTAAAGACTTAAGTTATTCAGGTCAAATAATATTTGGTGGTCTAAGTTGTAATAACTATTTAAAAACAGATTTATCCCATAACTATAAAGCCAATTCTGGTATTGTATCAAAAAAGATAAGACTTTCTTATGTAAGTCCTAATGATTTGGAAATTCAAAATGATAAACTTTATAAAATTGATTCTATTGCTAATGCTGGGATAGAGAATAAAGCTATGCCAGGCTGTCAAATTATAGCTGCTAAAAATGGACATGTTTTTTATAAAAAATCATTTGGAAATCATACTTATGATAGTCTTTCAAAGAAAGTAGAGAATTCTGATATTTATGATTTGGCATCCATTACAAAAATAGCCAGTTCTGCATTAATCTTAATGCAACTAGAATCTAACAACAGATTTAATGTAGATTCAACCTTGGGTTATTATTTACCAAATATTTTAGATTCAACAGACTATAAAAATCTTATAATAAAAGATGTTTTGACCCATCAAGCTGGATTAGCTTCTTGGATCCCTTTTTATATACAAACTCTAAATGATGGCTTGCCATCCTACGAACTTTACAGTAAACTTCCATCATCTATCCATCAAAACCTTGTAGCTAAAAACTTATATATGTTAAGTTCTTACAGAGACACTATTTTTAGTAGAATTTTGTCAACTGATGTTATGGAAAATAAAAGATATAAATACAGCGATATTGGCTATTATTTTATAAATGAAATAATAAAAAAACTTACATTAAAAGACCAAAATTTAGTCGCAGAAAATATTTATAACAAAATGGGACTTGAAAATATTGGTTATCAACCCCTAAGTAAATGGAATTTAAATAGAATTCCCCCTACTGAAAATGATACTTTTTTTCGTCACCAATTAATACATGGTTATGTACATGATCAAGGAGCTGCATTATTAGGCGGTGTTGGTGGTCATGCAGGATTATTTTCAAATGCTAACGATTTAGCAGCTATTATGCAGATGTACTTAAATAAAGGGGTTTACGGGGGAGATACTATCATTAAATCGGATGTTATAGAAAAATATACTTCATCTCCATATTATGAAACCAACAACAACAGAAGAGGAATTGCTTTTGACAAGCCTGTAAGAGATGGTGCAGGAGGACCAACTTGTTTTGAATGTGCCTCTTTTGAAAGTTTTGGACATTCTGGTTTTACTGGTAATTTGACATGGGCAGATCCAGATAGTGGAATACTTTATGTTTTTCTTTCAAACAGGGTTTATCCTGATGCTGAAAATCATAAACTTATAAGCATGAATATCAGAACAGAAATTATGAATGTAATTACTAATGCCTGTAATTATTCTACTGCAGAAGAAGTTGTCTCGCCAGAGGGCCTTCATTAAATAATAAATCTAAAACACTCAGATTCGGAATAAACTTTTGCTTTTCTTGAAATACTTGATGATATTTTAGTTCTTTTAATTGATTGTCTAATTGGATTTTAGGATGTATTAAAGTTCTAAAATCATGAATTGTATTATTTTTTTGAATATAGGAATCTGTAAAAGTTACTTTAATTTCGACTTTAAGAGCTTTTAAAACTTCTTGAAAAATAAGTTGATTAAACTCAAATAAATAATTACAATTTTGTTTGAAAAATATGGAATGGAATTGATCTTCATAAAACTCAAAATATGGTGACGACCTGTAAGAACTTTCTAGTGACTTCCAATGAATTTTTCTCCAATTTTGAGAGTCATCAATTTTAACTTCTTTAATTATAGACTTAGATTTTCTATTGATAGGTATAATTAAGTTTAAAATGCCGTTTGGACTGGCTATACTACATCTGTTTCTAAAAGATTGTTTATGGAAATTTTCAAATAAATCAATAGTCACCTTTTCTGCTTTCAGTATTGATGAATAATACATCAAATTGCCTGCATAAAGAGAACTAAATACCGATAACATTAATGAACTGTAGAAAAAATTCTATTCCAACGAATTCCAGTTTCAGGATGCTTTGAAAACCAAACAAAAGATGCTGTACCAACCACATGATCTTCAGGTACAAAACCCCAACATCTTGAATCGGCTGAACCATGTCTATTATCTCCCATTAACCAATAATAATTTTGTTTGAAAGTATAGTCTTCTACAATCTCTCCATTAATTATATATTCACCTTTAGAATTAAGTGAAACAAAATTTTTCTCATAAACTTCTATAGCTCTTTTATATAAAATCCATGTAGAGTCATTTAAGTCAACACTCCATCCAGCTTTTGGGATAATTAATGGGCCATAATTATCTCTAGACCAATTGAAGTCTGGATGATTTGGGAAATAAGGGTAATATTGACCATAAACGGAATAATCAAAGCCTTTTGGATGGATGTCTTGCTTCATACTATCTAACCCAGAATATCTTGTTAAAGTTTTTGCAGTTTGAGGGGAACAAGTGATTTGCTCTTTACTAAAAGCAACTAGTTTTTTAGTGTAAACAATAGAATCCTTGTAAGAAGTATCAATAATAGAAATATACTTATTTTCAATATTGTACCTAGTATGTTGATCATTATATACTTCAAAATCTTCCAATATTTTGTCTTGAGGAATGTAGGAGCCTGGTTTAAAATAAAAGTTGTAGTTGAAAATAACTTCATCTTTTTGTTCTTCAGGAGAATTATTTATATAAAGCATATTATTTTTAATTTCTAATGTATCTCCTCCCACTGCTACACATCTTTTTATATAATTTTCTTTTTTATCTATGGGTAAAGTAGCAATTCCTCCCGTCTTATCGATAGGACCTACTGGAGACTGAGTCAATCCTCCACCATTTATTAACTTTTTTCGAGCAGCATTTAAATACTTTGTTTCTAACGTTTGATAACGTTCGCTTGAAAGATTAATACCATTATTATCATATGCTTTTAAATCTCTCACACAATTAATGAAAGCTTGATTTCTTAAAATAGCATAGTAATCATGAGCGATAACTCCATCATGTACAATAACAGAATCACCTACTGGCCAATTAAAAACCATAATATCGCCTCTTTTAATATTTCCATATCCAAATAATCTTCTGTAATCTGAACTAAACCAGTCAACATATGATGGAATAAATGTTAGTGGAATTCTGTTATGAACAAAAGGTATAGAAATAGGAGTTTGTGGAAGTTTAGCTCCATATTTCATCTTATTAACAAATAAATAATCTCCAATTCTCATAGTTTTCTCCATGGAACCGGTAGGTATTGTAAATGCCTCAAAAAATAATGATCTAATTATAGATGCTGCTACAATAGCAAAGCCTAAGGCATTAGTCCAATCAGCTGCCATTGTTTTTTTATTTGGTTTGTCCTTTGAACCAAATGCTCTAGAAATAATATAGAGAATATGCCCAATAAAAGGAGCTATAAAAAATAAAGTTATCTGATCGTGCCATTTCCTTAATTCTCTATCTTTAGGCTTGCTCCAATCTGTTTTATCAACAACTGTATTATTATTATTAAAAGCTAAAAAAGGAATATAATACCAAGGAGCTAGTATCGTTAAAAAAGTGTCCTTTGCAGTATATTTTCCAAACAGTCTAGCCGTTTCAACATTACATCCAATTGTTACAATTAAATTAACAAAAGGAATCGGGAAGAAAAATAACCACCACCAAGGTTTATTTATAATTTTCAACCAGATATAGATATTATATATAGGAACTAATCCTTCCCATTTATTTCGACCATTTTTTTCAAAAATTTTCCAAAAAGAAAGGAAATAAATTAATATCATTAAAAATAAAAGAATGTATGGTATCATATTAAAACTTTAAAATGTCTTTTATGGTGTAAAACCCTTTCTTACCCAATATAAATTCTGCTGCTACTATAGCTCCAGTTGCAAATCCTTCTCTATTTTTGGCTCTATGAGACAGAGATAATTCATCAATATTATTTTCATAAACAACCTCATGAGTACCTGGGACTTCTATCTCTCTTTTAGAAATTATAGGTAAACTATCTTTAGCTTTAGTTTCTAAATTATTCCATTGGCTATATTTACTCAATTCACTAAGAATTATTTCTGCTGTAGTAATAGCCGTTCCACTGGGTGAATCTAGCTTTTCTTTATGGTGCGTTTCTTTAATAAGGGTAGAATAAGATTTATGATTATTCATCAGTTTTGATAATTGTTTATTTATTTCAAAAAAAATATTGACTCCCAAAGAAAAATTTGTTGCTGGCAATATAGATCCATTATAATCTTTGCACCAAGATTTAACTTTTTCAATTTGATCATACCACCCTGTTGTTCCAACTATTATTGGTACTCCAATTTGGAAGGATTTATGGATGTTTTCTACAGCAGAGCTAGGATTGGAAAAATCAATAGCAACATCACTTCCTAATAAATCTTCTTTGGACCAGTTTGGGTTATTTAAAACTTTTAAAATATTATGTCCTCTTTCCTTAGCTTTTATTTCTAAAAGCTTTCCCATTTTCCCATATCCAATTAAAACAATTTTCATTTCCCAATGACAAAATTAAAAATTTGAATTTCATTAGTGTTATTAAACGTTGTATACATATAAATATTATTTGTTAATAATAGATTTTTATACTTTTATATAGGCTAACAATTATGTTTTACATTATCAAAAAATTTATACTAATTATTATTTTATCTGTTTATGTTAATGTCTTAATCAAAGGGCAATTTCAACTAAATGGAGATGCAAGTCTCATAAATTGTAAATGCTACCAACTAACACCCGATATGGGTAATAAAGCTGGTTCTGTATGGAATATTAATCTTATTGATTTGAACCAGTCTTTTGATAAATCATTTACAGTAAACCTTGGGTGTAATAGTAGTCAATGGGGAGGTGCAGATGGAATGGTTTTTGCGCTTCAACCTTTAAATACAAGTATAGGTTCTTCTGGTGGTCAAATGGGTCTTGGAGGAGTTTCTCCTTCATTGGGGGTATATATAGACACCTATCAAAATACATCTCACGGAGATATGTTTAATGATCATATTTCTATAAACTTAGATGGAGATGTTTTACATAGTTCAACTAATAATATTGCGGGTCCTTATGACTTAGGTGAGGTAGAAAATTGTGTTCCAGAACCATTAAGAATTACATGGGATCCTATAGCAACTCTAATCAACGTTTATTATAATAATTTTCTTGTTTTATCTTATACTGGAGATATTATAAATAATGTTTTCAATGGTAATCCAATGGTTTATTGGGGTTTTACGGCTTCTACTGGCGGTGCTAGTAATTTTCATCAATTTTGTATTGATGTACCAGATTTAATTATAGACAGTTCTAATTTGATTATTGAAGGAGAAAAATGTGACCAAGAAAATGGTAGTATTTTTGGAATTAACATTTCCGGAGGAATTAATCCATATAGTTGGACTTGGAATAATACAAATTCAATATCTCTTGATACATTTAATATTAATGGTGGGAATTATAATTTGCAAATCACAGATGGAATGGGGTGTTTAGCAAGTCATTCATTTCATGTTCCAGACCTTTCTGGCCCTTTTATAGATTCATCTAATTTAATTTTAAAAAATGAAGATTGTGGTCAAGGAAATGGATCAATTTCAAATATTTCAATTAACTCAATCGCAGATAGTCTTCAATTTTATTGGAATAACTTATTAAATGACTCAATTAATATTGAAAATCTTAGTGCAAATAATTATCAGCTAGTTGTAATAGATAATTTTAACTGTACTGATACTATGAATTTTATAATTGTTGACACCAATTATCATAATATTTCAATAGGATATAATTACAATTTACTTGAAGCCAATGAACCCATCAGCTTTTTCCAAAACTCTAATGACTCTTCTTTTGTTAACTCTTGGGCTTTCGGAGACGATTCAATTAGTACAGAATATGAGCCTGTACATTATTTTAAATATAGTGGGCATTATACAATATGCTTAGAAGCGGCAAATGAATTTAATTGCTTTGACACTAATTGTATTGAAATAAATATTTTGCCGGCAGAGATTATTATTCCAAATATATTTAGTCCTAATTCTGATGGAATTAATGATAAATTTATAATCGATGGAGTTAATGATCGATTTCAAATTCAAATATTCAACAGATGGGGCGACTTAATTTTTAGTCAAGACCCTTTCCTAAACAATTGGGGAGGAATTAATCTAAGTGGAAAAGAAGTTAATGAAGGCCAGTATTACTATTTATTGAGAAGTGAAATAGAAAATGTGGCGATAAGTGGAGGAATTATGATTGTTAGATAGTTTAAATATTAGCTTCTAATTTTTTAGCTAATTGATCTTTTGGTACAGCACCAACTACTTTATCAACCTGTTCACCATTTTTTAAGAAAACTATAGTAGGAATGTTTCTTACACCAAATTGGGCGGCAATCTCACCATGCAAATCTACATTGACTTTACCAACTACAGCTTTTCCGTCATATTCTTTAGCTAACTCATCAACATGAGGGCCTACCATTCTACATGGACCACACCACTCAGCCCAAAAATCAACCATTACTAATTTATCTGATTTGATTGCTAAAGATTCAAAATTTTCTTCTGTAAATTCAAGTGCCATTTTATATATTATTTATTTTTTTCAAATATATATATTTTGTTTAGATAGCGTATAATAATGATCAATTAGATTCTAAATATCATTAATTTCTTTTTCGACATAATGGTTCATAAATGACTTATTAATTGAGTATCCCAAAAAACCTTCGAATTGACTAAGCTTTGTAATTAAATCGTTAGAAATATTTGATCTAAATTTTCTAGAATTTAGTGTGACGTATGATTTTGTTTTTTGATCTAAAAGTTCAAATATTATTTGTTTTTTCCCTTTATATTTTCCAAATAAATTTTCTAAGCTTTTAACCTTTTCCTTGTCAATAAATTGATAATCCCATCTTAAAAATAAAGAGTTAGCTAATTTTTCCCTAACATCATCCAACACCTCAATTTGTTGTATTCTAAACTCCTTCTGAAACTCATCTGACTTGTAATATTTAGGGCGTTGTTGCACTTTACCTTTTATGAATAAAAAATTACCAGGAACTAAGAAATGCATGAATTTTAAATATTGTTCTCCAAATAATCTAAACTCCATCTGGCCCTCCATATCTTGTAATTCTAAAACACCATATTTAGTCCCTCTTCTACTTTCTAAATTTGCTGCACTACTTGCTAACCCTATAAATGAAAACTCCCTTTCAGGTAAATCTTGTAATTTTTCATTTAAAACTTTAAGATTGATGTCACAAAAATATTTTAGCTCTAATAAATAATCTTGTAATGGATGACCAGAAATATATATTCCAACAACTTCTTTTTCCCTTGTTAAAAGTTCAAAATTACTCCACTTTTCTGACTCTGGAATTGTAGGCTCAGCTAACTTTAAAGAGTCCCCAAAGGCATCAAACATATTGACTTGTTGAGAATTGCTTTTAGCTTGGAAAGCTTGTCCAAACTTTATTAATTTTTCTACAAATGAGACCTGTCTTTCATCCACTTGGAAAAATTGAGCTCTATGAAAATTATTGAACGAATCGAAGGCGCCGGACATTACCAAACTTTCTAGTACTCGTTTGTTACAATCTTTTAGACTAACTCTTTTAACAAAATCAAAAATTGAAATATAGTTTCCTGATTCCTTTCTTACATCAGCAATATTCTTAACAGGACCATGCCCTACTCCCTTTAAAGCACCAAGACCAAATCTTATCTCCCCTTTATCATTTACTGCAAATTTATACCAACTTTCATTGACATCAGGACCCAATACATTAAGTCCCATTCTGTTACATTCTTTCATAAAAAATGTTACCGATTTAATATCATTCATATTGTTACTTAACACAGATGCCATATATTCTGCTGGGTAATGGGCTTTTAAAAAAGCAGTTTGATAAGCTATTAAAGCATAACAAGTACTATGAGATTTATTAAAAGCATAAGACGCAAACTTTTCCCAATCCTTCCAAATTTTTTCTAGAATTTCTGTGTCATGACCTCTTTCCTGACCTTGATTTAAAAATTGAGGTTTCATTTTATTTAATAAATCAACCTTCTTTTTACCCATTGCTTTTCTTAAGGTATCAGCCTCTCCCTTAGAGAAACCTGCAAGTTTCTGAGATAACAACATAACTTGTTCTTGATAAACTGTAATACCATAAGTTTCCTTTAAAAACTCTTCCATGACAGGCAAATCATAAGCAATTTCTTCATTACCATGTTTTCTTTTTATGAAACTTGGAATATATTCAATTGGACCAGGCCTGTACAATGCATTCATTGCAATTAAATCTGAAAATGCTGTTGGTCTAAGAGATTTTAAATGTTTTTGCATCCCAGGGGATTCATACTGAAAAATTCCTACTGTTTCCCCTTTTTGAAAAAGTTCATAGGTCTTTTTATCATCTAAAGGAATAGTATCTATATCAATAATATTCCCAGTCATTGCTTTAATAATTTTAACTGTATCTTTTATGAGTGTTAAAGTTTTAAGACCTAAAAAATCCATTTTTAATAGTCCAGCTGATTCTGCAACTGAATTATCATATTGTGTGCACCACATTTCAGAATCTTTAGCAAGAGAAACTGGTACAAAGTCTCTAATATCAGATGGAGTTATAATTACACCACAGGCATGAATCCCTGTATTTCTAAGAGAGCCTTCCACTAATTTTGCTTGTCTGATAACCTCACCTTCAATACCCTCCTCTTCAAGTTTAAGAAGAAGTTCTTCCGCATTTTTAAGCTGATCGTTTGACAAATTACTTTTTACATCTTCTTTAGACCAACTGAAGAGTTTATTAAGTTTCACATCAGGGACAAGTTTTGCTAGTCTATCAGTCCGAGGTAAAGGTAAATCCAAGACTCTTCCTGTGTCTCTAATTGAAGATTTAGCTGCCATAGTACCATATGTTATAATTTGAGCCACTTGACTGGATCCATATTTTTCAATTACATACTGTATTACTTTTCCTCTTCCCTCATCATCAAAATCTATATCAATATCAGGTAAAGAAACCCTATCTGGATTAAGAAATCTTTCAAAAAGTAAATTATATTTTATTGGATCAACATTAGTAATTCCAATACAATAAGCTACAGCAGAACCGGCAGCAGAACCTCTCCCCGGCCCAACAGAAACGTCCATGTCTCTTGCAGCGTTACAAAAATCTTGTACAATTAAAAAATATCCTGGATAGCCAGTTTTTTTAATAATCTCTAATTCAAAATCAATTCGTTCTTTTATCTCATCAGTTATTTCATTGTATCTTAACTTTGCTCCTTCATAAGTAAGATGTTTTAAGTAATTATTCTCTCCTATTTTAAGTTCATGATTTTCTAAGTCTAAAGGATCCTTAAACTCATCAGGAATTTCAAATTCAGGTAATAATACATCTGATGCAAGTCTATAACTTCTACATTTAGAAGTAATTTCAGAAATATTAATAATAGCATCTGGAATATCAGAAAATAATAATTTCATCTCTTTCTGTGACTTGAAATAGTATTCAGTATTTTCAAAACCAAACCTAAATCCTCTTCCTCTTCCTATTGGGGTAGATTTACGCTCTCCATCTTTAATGCATAATAAAACATCATGAGCGTCCGCATCATCTTTATTTAAATAATGTGTATTATTCGATCCAAAATATTTAATGGCATGTTTCTTGGCCAACCTTAATAAGACTTCATTAACTTTTTCTTCCTCCTCTAGGCCGTGACGAGTGATTTCAATATAAAAATCATCTTTAAAATTTTTCTTCCACCACAAAAGTGCTTTCTCAGCTTTTTGTTCACCCTCATTCAATATTAACTGTGGAATTTCACCCTGTAATCCACCTGTAGTTACAATTAAATCATTAGAATATTTTAAAATAATTTCTTTGTCAATTCTTGGAACATAATAAAATCCTTCTATGAAACCAATTGAAGATAATTTAATAAGGTTTTGATAACCCTTTTTATTTTTAGCTAAAAAAGGAATTTGATAGCCATTATCCTTATATGATTTATCATTTCTATCATGACAAACCTGAAACTCACAACCAACAATTGGAAGAATCTTCTTATTTTTTAACTTTAAAACTTTCTCATCAGATGATTGATTCTTTTTATTGAGTTCTTCAATTTCTAGATCTATGGAAGAGTTATGTTTGTAAGCAGTTTCAACAAAATGAAATGCTCCCATCATGTTTCCTGAATCTGAAAACGCAACTGCTGGCATTTCAAATTCTACTGCTTTTTCAATCAAACTCTTAATATGAATTGTTGATTGAAGAACTGAAAATTGAGTTTTGTTATGAAGATGTGAAAAAGAATAATCTTTTAAATGATCTATATTATTACTAGGTTTTTCTTTTATGACATCAGAATCTTTTATTTTAATAAGTGACTTACTAGCTTTAAATAAGTTAATATGTTTTATACCTGCAGGCTCAACTAATTGTTTATTTTTTTGGAAATATTCAGCATATTTTTCATTATCCAATAGAAGATCTGATTGAGAAAATAATTGCTTTCTTACTAATTCAAAAAAACATCTTGCAGTCGCTTCAACATCAGCAGTTGCATTATGGGCTTCTTCAAAAGGTTTTTGAAATAAAAATTCATGAAGTTCAGAAAGTGTAGGCAGTTTAAATTTACCTCCTCTTCCGCCAGGCAATTTACACAGCAAAGCTGTTTTTTCTGTACAAGTGTCCAAGACTGGCATTTTTAACCAATCATTATTAAAATCTAATCTATGAAATTCAGACCCTATAATATTTAAATCAAATTTTAAATTTTGACCTACCAAAATTTTAGTTTTACTTAAAGCGTCTTTGAAAGATTTTAATACTATTTCTACAGTCTCTCCTTTTTCTTTAGCCAAGGCTGTTGATATTCCATGGATTTTTTCTGATTGGTAAGGTATATCATAGTTTTCTGGCTTAATCAAAAAATCATTATGTTCTATTAAAGAGCCATCATAATCATGAAGTTGCCAAGCAATTTGCACACACCTTGGCCAGTTATCTAAATCTGAAACAGGTGCATTAAATTTTTTAGGAAGGCCTGTTGTTTCAGTATCAAAAATTAGGTACATAAATCTTATTGATCAACTAATATAAAAAGTACAATGAACAATATATTATTTTGTTGAAAACTTGAATAATTAAAAAGCACTAGACTTAGTATATCTTCTCCATTTATTTAAAACTTCTTTAAAATAACTTGGAAGCTCGCTATCAAAACTTACTTCTTTTTTTAAAGTTGGATGGTAAAACCCTAATGTCTTGGCATGTAATGCTTGTCCTGGTAGTAATCTAAAACAATTTTCTACAAACTGTTTATATTTTGAAAAGCTGGTTCCTTTTATAATTTTATCCCCTCCATATTCTAAGTCATTAAAAAGAGGATGACCTATATGTTTCATATGGGCTCTTATTTGGTGAGTTCTTCCAGTCTCTAATTTACATTCTATTAAAGTAACATATCCTAACCTTTCAATAACTTTATAATGAGTTATAGCATGTTTACCAAAATCTTTATCTGGATAACCAACCATTAATTTTCTATTTTTTAAAGACCTACCAATATAAAGATCTACAGTTCCATCTTCTTCTTTTAAATCACCCCAAACTAAGGCTTGATACTTTCTTTGAGTAGTTCTATCAAAAAATTGTTTGGCTAAGTTAGTTAATGAATTTTCTGTCTTAGCAACTACCATTAATCCAGTTGTATGTTTATCTAATCTATGGACCAAACCAGGACGGCCAAAATAGTCAGAGGGTATAGCTGGTAAGTTATCAAAATGATAAATAAGAGCATTCACTAAAGTGCCATCATAATTTCCGTAACCAGGATGAACTACTGTATTGGCTGCTTTATTTACAACACAAAGCTCATTGTCTTCATAAATAATATCAACTGGAATATCTTGTGGAATTAATTCAAGCTGTCTAACTGGAAAAGGTAAAACTATAGAAACGACATCATTGGGCTTTACTTTGTAATTAGGCTTGACCCTGATATTATTAACTAAAATATTTCCATTGTGAGCTGCTACTTGAATCTTATTTCTTGAAGTATTAGGAATTCTATCCATTAAAAACTTATCAATTCTCAACTTTTCTTGACCTTTATCAACAACATAATTATAATGCTCAAAAAGCTCATCCCCTTGTTCATCAATATCTTGATTTTCTTGACTCATCAGTGATGCTGAATAATAAGTTTTTTTATTTGAGTCTCATTGTTAATCATTTTAAAGTGAAGAATATAAATTCCATTCTTCCAATTATTAACTTGAAATGATTTATCTAAATTAAAATGCTTTTCAAAAATAATCCTCCCATTTAGGTCGTAAACAATCATATCATTTATCTTATTAGAAGACAGATTAACAATTTGATTTGCAGGGTTTGGAAATAATTCAAAATCTTCAAAATTATAATTCAATACAGTAGCGTTAACAACATTATCCATTGGAGAAACAAATACAGGTCTCATCATCAGAGAACCATCAAAAATTGTATTCTGAAAACCAGATCCCAAATTGTAAAAAATTTCAGATTTTCTATTTACATTTTTATCAAATCCAATATTTAGTCGAGTGGAAGAAGATTGTTTCCAACCAATATAAAAGGTATCACTAACAGGGATCAATAATGGTAATTCATATTCATAAAAACCATTCAATCCTGAATTATATTCTGGGTAATATAACTCCGGAAAATCTAAATTATCAGATGAATATATTAGATTGCCAGGATTACCCATGCTATCAGCCCATACTTGAATAAAAAAAGGATCATTACTCGCATCATAAACTGAAGGAGAAAAATGAATTTTAACGCTTTTTAGAGTATCAGTTCCTACACCTTCTAAAATGATAAATCTATAGGCCAATTCTGCTCCGTTACCTACTAACCCATAGGCTGCTTCCGCAGAGCCATCATCGTAAGAATAATAGTTTTGAAAAGATTGCGTATGGTAAACTGTATCATTATCACTCAATCTTTCTGGTGTAGTATTGGTAGCTAAATAAAATCTAAAGTCAAATTCTGGAAAAGTATCATTCACAGCAATATTAAAATTTAAATTATTTCCATAATCATATAGCATATCAAAATAAGAAAGTGGGGGAATATTTAAGACTGATGCAGAATAAGGATGATTAGAAATTAAATTATTTTTATAAAATAAATCCATTGAACATGGTTGTAATAATTTTGGATTATTAGATGAGTTATAAGAAGGTATAATTAAATTATTCTTTACTAAATCTTCATTAGTTAAATTGAAGTGCTTCCAAGGTACTGAACTGTAGTTATTTATAATAGAAATTGGTACATTAGTAAAAGCCCAGTCATGCATAAGAGTATCATTTTGAGAACGATTTTCATTTAGATATACATAATCTAAATTCCAATGATCTAAACTTCCTGTTAGACTTCCATACGATCTGAATCTAAACTTAAATCCATCTTGAAAAAAAATCATTGAATCCAAAAGAATATGTTGGTAATACCAGTCATCACTTAAAAACCCGTTTGTAGACCAAGCATAAACCCAACTATCAATAGATGGAATATAAAATTCTAAGGATAAAGAATCATCACCTTCTGGAGTTTCACCATTTCCTCCAGATTGAAAGAAGAAAGAAAGATAAATTGAGTCACTTATAGTATTTTGACTCATGAAAATAGGTTTTGAAGTTAATTCATCAGCCCAATCCGTACTACCAACTGTCCAATCGTATGGCATACCAGAAGAATTGAGACCGTCAAAAGTAGCAACTCCAAAAGTCCATGGATTTAAAGAAAAATTATTATTTAAAAAAACATGATTGTCTAGCCATACTTTATTAAAATCTTCTGGCAATGGAGCAGCGAAATAAAGTGTTATTGAATCCTGTTCAAAATCAGGTGATAAGTCCGCATATGAGATATCAGGACTTGATGAAGTCCAAAGCGAGTCAACAATAGTAATATTAGGCCACAAAACAATGGTATCTTGAGTTATTGGGTAAAAAGATAGATTATTAATAAGAAATGTATCAGGGTCCTGTTCATAACTCAGCATTAATATGGTATCTAAGCCATTTAATGTAACAGAATCATATTCAATTCTATAAGTTGGAGAAGACATGTAAGAAGTTAATGGATTTAAAATGGTTCCATCTAAAAAATATAATTGATACCAACTGGAATCAGAAACAGTAGACAAAGAAGTATCCCTATTGTAATACTTAAATTTATTTGTAGAAAAATCATCAATTACTGGAAGATTTAAAGTATCTGTTAAATAAATAAAATCATTATTATTTATCGACGACATTCTTTTTTTAAAAGAATCTTCTAATAATTGGTAATTTGTTCTTAAAGGTTCTAAACTTTCTTGAGAAAGATGAAAAAATGGAATTAAAAAAAATATTATAGAAAGAAAATTTTTCAATTATCAAAATTTAAAGAAACTGTATCCTTGGCATAAATACTATCTAAAGGAGTAGTTAAATTAGCATTTATAGTTACTACACTTCCTATGGAAATTAATGATTTATTATTTATTAAAGGATCAGGATACTGACTATAAACTACAGCAAAATTTGAGTCCTTAAGATTCAAAACAGAGTCATAATATTGTACTTCTAAGTCTAGTCCAATCTCACTAGCTTTTTGGGTTGCCAGATAAATATTCATTCCTTTAAAATCTGGCAATTCAATTGGTTTTCCTTTGTCACCACTTCCAAAAATCAACTTAATTATTGAGCCTTTAACTAATTTTTTGCCTGACTTTAAAACTTCGTTTTCGTATCTAAGCTCAAGAACTTTATCTTTATCTTTATGATCTTTTACCTCTAATTCTACTTTAAAGCCCAATTTTTCAAGTTTGGACTTCCCGATATTTTTCGAAGTTACATAGGATAATAAGTCAGGTATGATTTTATAAATTTCTTGTTTTTTAACTATGGTTAGATAAATTGTTCTATTTGGCTTAATATAGTTAGGAAAATCTTCTGAATGAGGGAGAGGGTCCTGTTGAATAATCATGCCAGTTGGATAATCATCAGAGAAAACTGAGTCTCTAATTTTATATTCTATTTCTAATAATTTTAATGAATCATCTAGTTCACTCAATTGAATTCCTTTTAAATTAGGAACTTGTATCTTAACCGAGTGATTGGTATAAGTATCTAAATTTCTCATTGTAAAATAAAAGATTACATATAAAACCAGCAAAGCAAGAATAAAATTTATCCAAAAAAATTTAGAGAATATAAACCTTACAAACTTCATTTAAATCTATTGAAATTAAGTTACAATATTAATACGACAAAACTATCTAATTATTATTCACAATTAACTTAAAATTATCTTAAAAAATTTAATTTCAATGTTGATAACGAATAACTAATAATAGATAAGTATTTATATTTTTACATTATATATAAAAAAGTGATAAGAAAATTCATTTTATTTTTATTAATTAACTCCTTTTTAGCATGTAAAAACTCTAAAGCTCCAAAAGATTTTTTTATCCCTTTATTCCAAGAAAATTCTAATAATTTTAAAAGCAACTATTCTTCTGGAATTTACAGTAAGGATTCCATCATTTTAGAATTTAGTTGTGAAGATCAATCTTTACTAAAATTAATATGTGGAAATGACACTGTAATTTCAAAAGAATACATACAATATAAATTAAGAAATTTAAAGCCTAAATTGATGTATATCCAAACAGCATCAAAAAAATATTCTTCTTATACTAATAGCTGGTTTGAACCTAAAGGAAGTTTTTCTTCTCTTCAAAAAATTAAATTATATCAAATCCAAGAAAATTTAATTCTAGATTCGATGGTATTTCATTACATCCTAGGAGCTCATTCAGAAACTGAAATACCTATAGTTAATTTAACAATAGATCCTAAAGATTTATTTAGCCCAGATTCAGGATGCTATGTTCCTGGAAATAGTTTTATTAAAGAAAAAGATCAAATTACTGGCAACTTTTATAAATTTAAAAGAAGAAAACAAGAATCACATATTGAAATAATAAATAAAGAAAATACTTTTCTAAGTGGTAATTATGACTTTCGGATTCACGGATATATAACGCCTCTAGCTCCGCAAAAAAGTTTAAGATTTTACTTGAAAGAAAAAAATTTATTAAATCAACTATTAGACGTAAATCATAATGTGGATAAAATTATTTTAAGGTCTTCTTACTCTGGTTGGGGAAATGAAATTTTTGTAGATGGTTTTATCGCTAATATTTGTAAAAATTTAAATGTAGATATTATGAGTTACCATCCTGTGATCACTTATATAAACGGTGAATACTGGGGAATTCATGGGCTCAGGGAAAGAATGGATTTAAAAGCAATTTCTAATAAATACCAGATTAAGAAAAAAAAGATAATTGACGCGGATGATAAAGGATATTCTAAAAAAAATGGGTATGGAAAATTAAATGAATTACTGAAATTACTGAAAGAAAATCCCAACATAAGTTACCAAAAAGTAGCTAAAAAATTTAAAATGAAATCCTTAATTGATTGGTTAATAGTTGAGCTTTTTTTTCAAAATACTGATTGGCCTTGCAACAATACTTTTTTTTGGAAAAAGAAAAAAAAGAAATGGAATTGTGTGCTAATTGACATGGATGCATGTATAGGAGCTGCAAAATTTAATATGTTTGATTTTGTATTAAAAGATAGATCTCCAGCTCTTGGTGGTGTACTAATTTCATATTTATTAAAACAAGAAGAATTTAAAACTCTTTTTATATCTAGAGCTAATTTTCTTACGGAAAATGATTTATCTCCCAAAAATTTAGAACTGCAATTTTTAGATATGAAAAAACAGTTTAGTCCCATAGTTAAAGAACACTATCGAAGGTGGAATAACAAAAATGGTTTTAAAAATTATAACAAGGCCCTTATTAGAATAGAATTATTCTGTAAAAACAGGAGCTTTCACTTCAAAAAAAATATGAATGATTTTTTCAATTCCTCTTTATTACAATAGTTAATTATTAATTTTAAAGATGGAAATTAAAGATTTTGTAAGACTCTCTATAGAAGAAGATGTAAAGCTAGGAGATCATTCTACTTTATCTTGTATCCCCAAAAACAAATTAGGTTCTGCAAAACTACTGATAAAAGAAAATGGCATCATCTCTGGAATTGAAATAGCCAAAGAAATATTTAAAACTTACGATAATTCCATAGAATTTATAGCTAATTTAAAAGATGGTGAGAAAGTAAAAATTGGTGATATTGCTTTTACTGTTAATGGTTCCTCTCGAACTTTACTAACCATAGAGAGATTAGTTTTAAATGTTATGCAACGGATGAGTGCCATATCTACATTAACAGATAAATTTGTTCAAGAACTAAAAGGGTTTAATACCAAAGTACTAGACACAAGAAAAACAACTCCACTTAATAGATTTTTGGAAAAACAAGCTGTTAAAATTGGAGGTGGTCACAATCACCGTTTTGGTTTATATGATATGATCATGTTAAAAGACAATCATATAGATTTTGCAGGTGGCATTAAAGAGGCTATTATAAAAGCTAATAACTATATAGATACCGAAAATTTAAACTTGAAAATTGAGGTTGAAACAAGGAATTTACAAGAATTAAAAGAAGTTTTAAAATATGGTGGTGTAGATAGAATAATGCTAGATAATTTTAGTTTTGAAGACTTAAAATTAGCAGTAGAATTAATAAATGGTAAGTTTGAAACTGAAGCATCAGGTGGAATTGATTTAAAAACAATTAAAACTTATGCTCTTTGTGGTGTAGATTATATTTCTGTAGGAGCATTAACACACTCTGTTAAAAATATGGATCTAAGTTTAAAAGCAATTAAATAATTATGAAAAAAATTCTCATTTGTGTAGGAACAAGACCCAACTTTATAAAGGTGACTAGGTTTAAAAATCTTGCTTCAAAGTATGATCTTGAAATAAAATTATTACATACTGGACAGCATTTTGATCATTTAATGAGTAAGGTATTTTTTGATGAACTTGGTCTAGAAAAACCTGATATATATTTAAATGCTCAAGGTAATTCTCAAATAGAGATGATGGCAGATATCATGATAAAATTTGAAAGAGAATTAAAGTCTTATGTTCCTGATTTTGTTCTTGTTCCAGGCGATGTTAACTCATCTTTAGCTTGTGCAATAGTTGCATCTAGAAATAATATTAAAGTTGGTCATATTGAGAGCGGGCTTAGAAGTTTTGACAGAAATATGCCTGAAGAAATAAATAGAATATTAATAGATGATTTAAGTGATCTATTTTTTGTGACAGAGCAAAGTGGAATAGACCATTTATTAAAAGAAAATAAAACAGAGGATAATATTCACTTTGTAGGAAACACTATGATTGATTCATTGGTTAATTTTAGAAAAGCTATTGATAGTAGTAAAATTTTATCCACTTTAAATGCTTCTAAAGAATATGGTTTAATGACTTTTCATAGACCTTCTAATGTTGATTATCTTAACCATTTAAAGGAATTAATAAAAACCATTTCGCTTTGCAGTAAGGATTTACAAATTATTCTCCCATTACATCCTAGAACAAAAAAGTCGATTATTAATAATAATCTTTGGAATGCTATTACTAATATTGAAAATCTTATAATTACTGATTCACTTGGCTATTTAGATTTCATGCATTTAGTTTATAATTCTCAAATAGTAATTACTGATTCTGGTGGAATTCAAGAAGAAACCTGTTTTCTACAAATTCCATGCTTAACTGTTCGAGAAAATACGGAGAGACCTATAACAATAAGTATGGGATCTAATGAACTAATTAAATTAAATTCAAAATTGATTCATCATAAAATGATAGATAAGTTACAATCTAATAAAAAAGGAAGTATACCTCCTCTTTGGGATGGATTTGCAACAGAAAGAATAATGGAAGTTTTGTCAAAGTAATGATTAAAAAAAATTATAAAATTCTAAAACTCAAGCTTTACTTAAATAAAATTCCTCTACCTGGGTTTGAAGGAATAAGTTTTTTAAACTTATTTCAGTTCTTGAAGGAAGTTTTTGTGAAAGGGAATTTTGCCATTAGAAGTGCGGCTGTTTCTTTTCATTTTTTTGTAGGAATTTTTCCAACATTAATTTTTCTATTGTCTTTAGTTCCCTTTTTACCTGTTTCAGGATTTCAAGAATACATCATCAATTTTAGCGAAAATCTATTACCTGAAGTTTTGCATGAAAAATTAGAGAATACTATTAATGAATTATTTTTTAAGAGATATAAAGGGCTTCTAAGTATAGGTTTTATACTTTCTCTATATTATGCTTCTCTAGGTATAAATACTCTTTTTACTGCATTTTCACAGTCTTATCAAATTAAGCTAAAGAATAATTATCTCAAACAGCAATTGCTATCCTTATTTGTTTTTATGTGCATTTTAATTTTATTCATTTTAGCCACTTTAATTTCTCATTTAAATGAAGAAATCTTTAATTTCTTATTCTCCTCTGAGTCTAATTTATTTTTTCAATTAGTTAACTTTTTAATTCAAATTGTCTTAGTAATGTTAGGAATAAGTTTATTATTTCACTTTGGAAATCCTAAATCTGGAAAATTTAAACTAATAAATGCAGGAACTATTTTTTCAACTTTTGTAATTATTATTGCAAGTGCCGGTCTATCGTTTTATTTTAAACATTTTAACGTATATAACAAGATATATGGATCTATAGGATCTCTACTTATTTCCCTTGTTTGGTTAAATATTGTAAGTTATGTGTTAATGATTGGTTTTGAACTTTATGCTAAGATTGATGAAATAAAGAATAAGTTCATTAAATCTTAAAGTCCAAGCATCCCTTCCTTTAGGTCGTCATCTGCTGGATTTCCTCCAAGCCAAATTCCAAAAAGTGCTTGTTTAAAAGCTAACCCATCAAAAGTTCCTCTTTCTTTACCATTTTTGTAAAGATGAACTGATTCACCTCTATGATAATTTAAAATGATCTCATCTCCTTCAACAAAAGGGTCACTTAAAAACTCTTTAAACTTTACAACATCATTTGGAGAGGATTTTCCTGCAGTTGTATTTTTAAAACCATCTTCTAAAGCTTCAATAAAGCGATCTCTAGTAACTAATCCTGAAACAATCACTATCCTAATACCCATATTGGCATCAGACATTACTATGGCATTATCATCTGAAGATGTTTTTTCCAAGTATAAAGCTCCAACATATAAATCCATAAAGCCATACTTCTCTCTTAAACCTCCACCATTTAGAACTGTATTCACACTATTTATATCCATTGAAGTATTAAACGATACGTCCTCAATTGTTTTAGTTTGAGCAGTAAAAGAAATAGAATAAATGATGATTGATGAAGTAAATAAATATTTTAAGAGTTTCATTTTATTAAATTTGAATGGTTAATTTTTTATACCTTAAAACTACATCAATTTTTTTAATTTAAAAACGAACATTGCTTTGAGCATATTTTATTTAAGGGATATTGGGAATGATGTTTGTCATCTATCTGAGAATGATTCTCGCCATGTAATAAAAGTTTTACGTCATAAAAAAAGCGACTTTATTTACGTTGTAAATGGTAAAGGATTATTAGCTAAGGCAGAGATTATTGAAGCACATCCTAAAAAAACAAAGATAAAAGTACTTGAAACTAAAAAAAATAAAATCCCTACTCATTTAGGACTGGCTTTTTGTCCTACTAAAAGTAATGAACGAAATTCATTTATCATTGAAAAAGCAACTGAGATTGGTGTTACAGACTTTTATCCCATTGTAGCTCAAAATTCAGAGCGAAGAAAATGGAATGTAACAAAATTTGAAAAAATATTAATCGCTACATTAAAACAATCAGGAAGGTATTGGCTACCTAACATTCATAAAATTGAAGCATTTAATGATTTTATTATTCGTAATGAGCTTCCTAAACTAAAATTTTTAGCTCATTGTAAAGAAGGGGAAAAACTGGATCTTAAAAATGTAGTAGATGCTACAAAACATCAAATTGTTGTTATTGGACCCGAAGGAGATTTTACATTAGAAGAAATTAATAAATCAATAAATAATAAATTTGAAATGATAAGACTTGGGGATAATAGACTGAGAACTGAAACAGCTTGTATAGCTAGTTTATCAATTATGAAATTATTATAAATTGACTAAATACCTGTATAATTGAAGGGAGATATTTTCATTAATTCCTCTTTTATTTCTAATGAAACTTTTAAATCATTTATAAAAAGCGAAAGTGATTTTTGAGAGATTTTTTCGTTTTTTCTTGTTAAATCTTTAAGTAACTCATAAGGGTTTTCTACTCCCTCTCTTCTGAGAATAGTTTGAATAGCTTCAGCAACTACTGCCCAATTATTATTTAAATCATTATCTATGGCTTCTTGATTTAAAAGAAGTTTATTTAATCCTTTTATTGTTGAAGTGATGGCAATTAACCCATGTGCAAATGGCACACCAACATTTCTCAAAACTGTACTATCCGTTAAGTCTCTTTGTAATCTACTAACAGGAAGTTTTGCACTTAGATGTTCTAATATAGCATTGGCTATTCCAAGATTTCCTTCTGAATTTTCAAAGTCTATAGGGTTTACTTTATGAGGCATAGCAGAAGAACCAATTTCTCCTTTTTTAATTTTTTGTTTAAAATAGTCCATTGAGATATAAGTCCACATATCTCTGTTTAAATCTAATATTATGGTATTGATTCTTTTTATTACATCAAAGAGTCCAGCTAAATGATCGTAATGTTCTATTTGAGTAGTTGTTTGAGACCTTGTTAAGTTTAATTTTTCTGATAAAAAATTATTGGCAAATTGAACCCAATCTATTTGTGGATAAGATACATGGTGTGCATTAAAATTGCCTGTTGCACCTCCAAATTTACCAGCATGATTTACTGAAAGTAAAATTTCTTTTTGATGATTTAGTCTTTCAACAAAAACATATATTTCTTTTCCTAACCTTGTTGGAGATGCTGGTTGTCCATGGGTTTTAGCTAACATTGGAATGGCTTTCCAATCATCTGACAATTGCGATAAATCCTTAATTAAATTATTTAAAACAGGAATATAAATCTCATTTATGGCGTCTAAAATAGACATTGGAATAGCTGTGTTGTTTATGTCCTGTGAGGTTAATCCAAAATGAACAAACTCTTTTTCTGATCCAAATCCATCAGCTTCCATTCTTTCTTTTATAAAATATTCAACAGCTTTCACGTCATGATTTGTAATGGCTTCAAAATCTTTTACTTTTTTAGCATCTTCNATATTAAAATCTTTGTAATAGCTTCTTAATTTATCNAACTTNGAAANTTCAAATTCTTTAAGTTCTNNNAGAGGTAACTCACATAAAGAGATAAAATATTCAATTTCAACTTTAATTCTGTAACGAATAAGGGATGCCTCAGAAAAATACTTCTGTAACTCTTTTGTTTTAAGATGGTATCTCCCATCAATTGGGCTTATGGAATTTAAAGAATCGCTAGACATTTAATATTTTTAATTTTACAAATTTAACAATAAGGTTATTAGAAAACTAAAAATCTATGAATAGCATTATATTTAATTAATTTTAAACTTTATTTAGGAAATGNAATATAAAAATTTGAAAAATTTAATTGTCCTATTGGCTCTNATTTGTCTTACAATAAATATTTCATTGGGTCAAGAAAATAATATTATCAATAAAACTAAGTCGCAATTAAAACTAACTGAATCTAATCAAATGTTTTATCAAGGTAATATTAAAACCGCTCTATTAAATTACAAAGAAATTATTGCATCAAATCCNCTTAACTCTAAAGCACAATTTGGAGCAGCAAGATGTTATTACAGGTTAAATGATTATAACAATGCCAAATACCATGTTGAGATGGCATTTAAAAACGATCCTAAAACTGATGAAGATTTGCATTATTTGATGGCTGAAGTTTATTTTAGGCTTGGAGCGTTAGAAAAATCNAAAATTAATTATGAAAAATATAAAACCACTTGTTCTAAACAAAAGTTAAAAGAATATAATATCGATCTCAAATTAAGACAACTAGAATATTCCAATACTACTTTGAATAATTCAAATGAAAAAATTACCATTACTAATATGGGTCCTATTATAAATTCTAAAGGTCCAGAATATGCTCCATCTATTAGCAATGATGGAAAATACTTAATGTTTACATCTAGAAGACCTGACACAAAGGGCGGTAATNTAGATCAGTATTATGATCATCAATATTTTTCTGATATTTACTTATCAAAATGGGATAGTGTAACTAATAATTGGTCTAAGCCAACCAATAAGTTAGGTAAAATAAACACAGAGTTTTACGATGCTTCTCTTAGTTTCAAACCAGATAATTCTATCATTATTTATAGAAATATTATGGACGTAACTAAAAGTGGTGATATTTATGAAGCTTCTTATTCAAAAAATGACAGTTGGTCATCTCCCAAACCTATATTATATAAAAACAAAGCCATTAGCAACAAAATAAACAGTTCCTATTTTGAGAGTTCAGCAAGTATCACTGAAGATGAATCTTATATTTATTTTGTTTCAGAAAGAGTCTCAGGGTTTGGCAAAACTGATATTTATTGTGTCAAAAAAGAAGGTAAAAATTATTTAGAACCAGAAAATCTAGGAAATAAAATAAATAGTTCCGGAGATGAAAAATGTGTATTTATTCACCCTTCTGGAAAGCTATTATTTTTCACTTCTAACGGAAGAGATGAGAGTATAGGGAGTTATGATGTTTATTATTGCACAGGTGGGTATGGCAATTGGAGTGAACCAAAAAATATTGGTCGTCCAATAAACACAACTTTAGAAGAGAAAACCATTAATATTTCTAAAGATGGTAATACTGCATTTGTGGGTGGTTNTTANAATATAAATAATCAAGGGGATGTAGATTTATATAAAATAGATATTTCTAGCCTAAATCTTCTTAAAAAATAATTTTTAATAANTACTTTAGNCCTCCNAAATCNTTATGCATTTTANGGNNTTAATATTTATACTATTTTCTATTTTAGCTTGTTCAGCTTGTTCAGATAATTTAAAGAAGTCTAAAACTAATCAGATTAATTCAAGCAAAGCNATCTCAAAAATATTTGGTAATGAAAATTTGGNATGGGTNNTTGAAGAAGATACTNTTNTTTTAAATGTGAAATTGATAGAAAACTTTTACGCATTTAAATGTAAAAGTGGTAAAAGAGTTTTCAGAAAAAAGAAATTTAGATTATATCATCTAACATCAAAAAATGAAATTAAAAAAGCAAATCAAATTATTTATTATAACGATGCATTGAAAAAAAATAATCTCCTAGGTGTTTTTAGTTCAATTATTGTGGTAAATAATGAAAAATACTTATTTCAAGAGGAAATAGGAAAAAGATTTATTGAGTCCAATGATAAAAGAGAGGGAATTATTTTAAAAATAATGAATAAAGACCCCATCAGGATTGAAAGTACAAAAGGAGAAATCTATCCTAATAACTATAATAATATTATTGCTGATTATCTTAATAAAAATCTTATTGATTCTAGATATTTTGATATGGAAGTTATAAATACTCATAGAGAAATATCTAAAAAGTTTGATATTACTTTCTATCCAAATTATTTTTATTTAAACCCTATTACTGCTAAGCTTGAGCCCATATTTCTAGAAAAAAGTCCTTATTTAGAAATAGCATCTTTTGACGAAAAAATGGTAAGGTTCAAGTCAAATAATAAATATTTAAATTATTTCACTTTAGCAGATTCCAATAAACTATTTCTAAAAAATGAAAACTCCATTATTAGAGAAAAAATAATTATTCCTGAAAATTTCTTAGTCCAATTAAGTGAAGGTCAATCCATAAATTTTATAGAAACTGGATCCATATTCTCCTACAGTCCTTTTGAAATTAATGGGACTAAAGAAAAACTTGTCAGAATTTATTCATCTGATAGTAGTGGGCAGGGATTGCATTTAATTCAAGGTAATGGTACGAGCAAGATCAATTATTTAGAATTTATAAATCAATCNTCTTATTTAGATTCCAATAAAAATAATAGGCGAATTCTACCAAGTGCTTTCACAGTTTATGGAGGAAAAGTAAGTATAAATCATTGTATTTTTAAAAACTTATCTAGTGAAGATGCTGTTAACTTATTTAGATGTNAGTATGATTTCGTAGATTCTAAAATTGAAAATACATTTTCAGATGCCTTAGATGCTGATTTCAGTACTGGAATAATAAATAAATCCTATTTTATTAATTGTGGTAATGATGGAGTAGATATTTCTGGAGGATTTTTGTCTCTCACCAATAGTTATTTTAATAATATTTTAGACAAAGCTATAAGTGCTGGTGAGGAAAGTGTTTTAAATGCATCCAATTGCATAATTGAAAATTCTGAAATGGGATTAATATCAAAAGATTTATCGATAGCAAAATCGAAAAATAATATATTTTCAAATTGTGAAATTGCTTATTGTGCATTTCAGAAAAAAGGAGAGTTTGGTCCAGGAAATATTACAGTTAAAAAAGACAGTTTAATTAATTGTTCCATAGCTCATCTTATAGAGACCAAGTCCAAGTTAGTTATCAATGAAGAGTCCATTCCAGTTTTTCAAGAAAATGTAATAGAATATCTTTATGGAAAGAAATATGGGAGAGCAACTGTTAAATGATTATTATTTTTTTAGATAATGTTAAATATTAAATCCATTTTAAAACAATACCAACCCATCACATTATCTGAAATGGATGAAGTTGCTTTAATGGAACGTGTTGATGATAAATACACCATATCCTATGAGGAGATGATGAATATTTTAGAAAATATAAGTAGTGAGTATTTTTGTCTTGAAATTGNTGGTAAAAGGTCTTTTACCTACCAAACAGAATATTTAGATACTATTGATAATTTGCTTTTTAAAAACCATCAAAATGGAAAATTGAATAGGTATAAAATAAGATTTAGAGATTATATTGAATCTAAAAAAACTTTTTTAGAAATAAAGTTTAAGTCCAATAAGGGAGTAACTAAAAAAAACCGTATTAGTATCCCTTTCCAAGAAAAAAATATCACTATAACTTGTAAAAAGTTTATTGAAACTAAATCTCCATATCTGACGAAAAATTTAGACATTAAGGTGAAAAATAGTTTTGATAGAATCACCTTGGTAAACTTAATTAGTAAAGAAAGAGTTACTTTTGATTTTAACTTAAAGTTTAGTAATCCTGTTTTAGGAACTAAAGCTAAACTTGATAATGTTGGAATTATAGAAATTAAAAGAGAAAAAGGAAATAAAAAATCTCAGTTATTATCAATTTTAAAAAGAAAAAGAATCCGTCCAACTAGATTTAGTAAATATACTATTGGATCTTGTTTGTTAGATTCTAATTTAAAATACAATAACTTTAAGAAAAAATTATTACTTGTAAATAAACTATCATAGTATGGAATTATATGGAATTGCATTTTTTGATTTAGAAGACTTCTCCAAACTTTTATTCAAGTTTGGCATCAACTTTATTTTCTTAATAATTATTGTAAGACTCATTTATTACAGAATGAAAGATGATAAAGACTANGTCTTTACATTTATCATGTTTAATATTCTTACTTTTTTTATATGTTTCCTTCTAAGAAAAGTTCCCATGCAAATGGGGTTTGCATTAGGCTTGTTTGCTGTATTTGGCATTTTAAGATATCGTACTGAGGCCATTCCTATTAGACAGATGACGTATCTATTCATTGTAATTGGAATTTCAATGATTAATGCGCTTTCCAATAAATCCATAAGCATCTTTGAATTGATATTTACCAACAGTTTTATCACTTTAATTACTTACTTAATTGATAGAGTATGGTTTCAATCTATAGAAGAATCCAAAAATATACTTTATGAAAAAATAGATTTAATTAAACCTGAAAACCAAGAAGATTTAATTCAAGATCTCAAGGAAAGAACTGGGTTACCAATTCATGCAGTAAAAATTGTTAAAATTGATTTTTTAAGAGATACTGCTTCTATTACTATTTTTTACAATAAGTTATAAGTGAAATATATTATTTCTTTTTCTCTAATTGCATTCATTTTATATGGATGTGATTTCCAACAAAAAGAAAATATTATTAATGATTCCAATTCATTAAATGCTATAATAGAAATTCCTGCTGGAACCAATATAAAATTTGAATACAACTATGATTCTCAGAATTTTGAGGCTCAGATTGTAGATGGTCAAAAACGAATAATTAATTATCTACCTTATCCCGGAAATTATGGGTTTATAGAAAATACTTTTATGGATCCGTCGTTAGGAGGAGATGGTGATGCGCTAGATGTTTTGGTCATTTGTGAAGCTCTTAATCAAGGTAAAAAAATAAATATTGAGCCTATTGGTATACTTAAGTTAATGGATGATGGAGAAGAGGATCATAAAATAATAGCAATTCCTAACAATGATCAAGGAAGTTTTATGTCAGATTCTATTCCTAATTCTGTAAAAATTATTCTAAAAACTTGGTTTTCTAATTACAAAGGATTTGGTGAAATGCAGTTTGTTTCTTGGGGAGATAAAAAGCAAGCTTTGAACGAAATTAAAAAGTGGCAACTTTAAAATGAATAGCTTAAAAAATCCCTAAATCACCCATCTATTCGTTTCTAAAATATCTTTTGTAAATAAACTCTATTTCAATTAAATTTATTAAATGAAAAGTATTATTCTATTTTTATTTACAATCACATTTACGCTATGTTCTCAAATTAACGCTCAATTTGTAGAAGAAGACAGTTTAAGTTCTAAAAACTTATTTTTAATTATCAAAAATGATGGTGGAGAGTACATTGGAGAAATCATTTCTGATGATGGTAGAGAAATACTTGTAATTACTAAGCAAGTTGGTAAATTGTATTTAAATAAATCTGAAATCTCATCAATTACTAAAGTTGATGAAAATATTAACGACATTAACGATCGTGAATTTAGAGCATCTGGACCTTTTACAACAAGATATTACTTCACTAATAATGCTTTACCTATTAAAAAAAATGAAAATTATGGTCTTATCCATGTTTATGGACCTGAAGTTCATTTAAGTGTGGCGAATAAAACTTCTATTGGTGTTATGGCTAGTTGGATAGCAAGTCCCATTGCATTAGCTTTAAAACAGCAAATTTTTAGCTATAGAAAATTCCATTTTTCAATTGGAAGTATCATTGGTTCATCTGGATACATTAATCAAGGATAAACATACGAAGGTTTACATTGGGGGACTATTACATTAGGTGATAGATCATCTAACATCAGTTTTTCAGCTGGAGTTTTCCATATGAACTGGTCTTCTAATGATGATAATTTCATGATTGGAGTTAGAGAAATTGGAGAGCGTTTTTCCTACAGATTTTACGATGATACCCACCCATACTTTATTGCTGAAGAAGACTATAATGCTCAATGGGCTTTTGAAGATTCATTAAATATTAATTCTAATTGGGGTTGGAACGGGAACGGTGATAATTCAAGATATTTTTATAAAAACAAACAATTGGCAACTGTTATTGGTATTTCTGGTATTGCTCCAGTTGGTAAAAAAGCAAGTTTCATTTTTGATTCTATGGTTTTTATCACTGAAAACCCCAAGGTAAATTACAAAACTAAACAGAAAGATATTACTTATGAACGTTTTGATAATCAAGGAAATTCTATGCCAACCACTTTCACCGCAGAATATGGTATTGGAAGTATAGCTAATACAACCTCAAGAAATATTACTTTAATTTTAATGCCTGCCATGCGGTTTAATAAATCCTATGAAAAAGCTTTTCAAGTGGCTCTTGCTGGTTTTATTAATTATGATGAGGTAGATGGTTTACAATCTGCTCCAGTGCCCATGATATCTTGGCTAAGGAAATTTTAGTTTTTTAATAATTCTAGTCTGAGTAAATTTAATACAGAAAGTGAAGAAACATGTATATTTCTCTCTCTGTTATATCCCAATTTTAGTTTTTTTGAAACAATTCTATTTTTACTTGCAACAGCAATCCACACTGTTCCTACTGGTTTTTCTTTTGTTCCTCCACTTGGTCCAGCAATTCCAGAAGTTGAAATTCC
>NYYE01000003.1 GCA_002686655.1 Crocinitomicaceae bacterium
ATAGAAATTTTTTTTTAGCTACTAAAATTTTAGCAAAACATGATGAAAATTATATGCCGCCAGATTTAAAGATTCCAAATGATAGCTGAAATTTCACATTACCTTTCAATATTGGCCACAGCGTTATTCTTTCTAACTGCCATTTTTTCTTTGTTAATAAAACTACTCCCATCTTAAAATAATCTTAATAGATGAGTAGTTAAAAAATTCATCTGCAAAAATTGGAGAATTTATTAATATAGATACCAATTAATTAGACTAATTTGATACTTTGGAATAAACGCAAAAAAAAAGCTGACTTAAGTCAGCTTTCTTCACAAAAATTATAATTATACTTCCTCAAAGTCTACATCCGTAACTTCTTCATCAGACTTACCACCTTTTGCATCACCACCAGCATTTGGATCTTGGTCAGGACCAGCTCCACCGTCTTGATTACTAGCCTGATACATATCCTGACTAGCCGCTTGGAAGGCTGTATTTAATTTTTCCATTGCTGCGTCAATAACAGTTAAGTCTTTTGCTGCATGTGCAGCTTTTAGCTCTGTTAATGCCTCATCAATTGGCTTTTTCTTTTCTTCGGGGATCTTATCTCCATATTCTTTAAGTTGCTTTTCAGTCTGGAAAATCAAACTATCTGCAGCATTAACCTTCTCTACTTCCTCCTTAATTTTTTGATCAGCATCTGCATTTGCTTCGGCTTCTTTTTTCATTTTTTCAATGTCTTCATCTGAAAGACCTGATGAGGCTTCAATTCTTATGGATTGTTCTTTATTTGTTGCTTTGTCAATAGCTTTTACTTGAATGATACCGTTAGCATCTATATCAAAAGAAACTTCAATTTGAGGAACTCCTCTAGGAGATGGAGGGATACCATCTAAATGAAATTTTCCAATGGTTTTATTATCTTTTGCCATTGATCGCTCTCCTTGAAGAACATGAATTTCTACTGACGGTTGATTGTCTGCAGCAGTTGAAAACACTTGGGATTTTTGGGTTGGAATGGTAGTATTTGAATCTATTAATCTAGTAGAGACACCACCCATAGTTTCAATACCAAGAGATAAAGGTGTAACATCTAATAATAATACATCTTTTACTTCTCCAGTTAGTACTCCGCCTTGAATTGCAGCACCAAGTGAAACAACTTCGTCAGGATTAACTCCTTTTGAAGGAGATTTACCAAAAAACTTTTGTACAGCTTCTTGAATAGCAGGAATTCTTGTAGAACCACCTACTAAAATAATCTCATCTATATCTGATGTAGAAAGATCAGCACTTTTTAGAGCAGACTTACAAGGCTCAATAGTTCTTTTAACAAGGTCATCAATAAGTTGCTCAAACTTTGCTTTAGACAAACTTCTAACTAGGTGTTTTGGAATGCCATCTACAGGCATAATATAAGGAAGATTAATTTCAGTAGAGGCTGAAGAAGAAAGTTCAATTTTAGCTTTTTCAGCAGCTTCTTTCAACCTTTGAAGAGCCATGGGATCTTTCATTAAATCTAATCCTTCATCTTTTTTAAATTCACTTGCTAACCAATCTATAATTTTCTGATCTACATCATCTCCACCAAGATGCGTATCTCCATCCGTGGATAGAACTTCAAAAACACCGTCTCCTAATTCTAAAATTGAAACATCATGAGTTCCACCTCCAAAATCAAAAACAACAATTTTCATGTCTTTACCTGACTTGTCCATTCCGTAAGCTAATGCAGCAGCAGTAGGTTCATTAATTATTCTTTCCACCTTTAAGCCAGCAATCTCACCCGCTTCTTTAGTAGCTTGTCTTTGAGCATCATTAAAATATGCTGGAACTGTGATAACAGCTTCTGTGACTTCTTGACCTACAAAATCTTCAGCAGTTTTTTTCATTTTCTGCAAAATCATTGCTGAAATTTCTTGAGGAGAATATTTTCTATCGTCTATACTTACTCTAGGTGTATTATTTTCTCCCTTTACTACTTTGTAAGGAACTCTTTTAATTTCTTTACTTACTTCACCAAACCTGTTACCCATAAATCTTTTGATTGAGTAAATTGTATTTTCAGGATTTGTAATTGCTTGTCTCTTAGCTGGATCTCCAACCTTTCTTTCACCACCTTCTACAAAAGCTACAACTGATGGAGTGGTTCTTTTTCCTTCACTATTAGGAATTACAACTGGTTCATTTCCTTCCATTACACTCACACATGAGTTGGTAGTTCCTAAATCAATGCCTATAATTTTTCCCATTTTAAATAATTTTAATTTATATGTTAGTACTCAAATTACATGCCATCTGTAAATAGTTAGTTAGATATTAAGAAAATGGCAGTAAAAAGGAAATATTATGACAATTAAACTGACATAAAGACAGATTCACCTGTTATTACGCCAATCATTAGCTGCAGATGGAAGAAAGGATTTATCAATAGAATTCATTTTTTTTAGATTGAAAATAGCAGCTAATCCAGCATTGAGAAATGATATTTCAGAAAAATTTAACTTAAATTCTTCCATATATAGAGCTACAAAACGAGTATCAAAATCTCCATTTCTAAATTTAGGGTGGTTTAAAGCAAACTTACAGAATGGAAGTGTTGTTTTAACTCCATATATAGTATAATCATCTATAGCCTTAAGCATTTTTTGAATTGCTTTCTCTCTGTTTTCAGAATGTACAATCAACTTTGAAATCATAGGATCATAATAAATAGAAACCTCCGAACCAATTTTAGTACAATCATCAACTCTTATCCCATTACCTTTTGGTAAATCATAAAGCTCAATAACTCCAGTATCAGGGAGAAAATCATTAAAAGGATCTTCAGCACAAACTCTTATCTCAATGGCATGACCATTTATTTGTAGTTCTTTTTGAGAAAAAGCTAAAGCTTCCTTATTAGCTATCTTAATCTGTTGTTCTACTAAGTCTAACCCAGTAATCATTTCTGTAACTGGGTGCTCAACTTGAAGTCTTGTATTCATTTCTAAAAAATAAAACTGGTTATTTTCAAAAATAAATTCAACTGTTCCTGCACCATGATAATTACAAGATTTGGCAACATTACAAGCAGCTTCACCCATCACTTTTCTTAATTTTTCTGTCAAAACAGAAGATGGAGCTTCTTCAATAACTTTTTGATGTCTTCTCTGAACAGAACAATCTCTCTCAAAAAGATGGACAACATTTCCAAATTGATCCGCTAAAACTTGAATTTCAATATGTCTGGGTTTTACCAAATATTTTTCAATAAAAACAGCACCATTTCCAAAAGAATTTTCAGCTTCACTAACTGCTCTTTCCATTTGCTGCTTAAAATCCTTTTTATCGTGAACAATTCTCATCCCTTTTCCTCCTCCTCCAGCAGAAGCCTTAATTAAAATTGGAAATCCTATCTTTTCAGCCTGTTTCATGGCCAAATTCACATCTTTAATTTCTTCATTTAGTCCTGGTACTAACGGTATATTGTATTTGGAGACTGTTTTCTTTGCAGATAACTTATCTCCCATCAATTCAATTGCTTCCGGTGAAGGGCCAATAAAAATTATTCCAGATTTAATTACTTTTTTTGCGAAAGAAGCATTTTCAGACAAGAATCCATANCCTGGATGAATAGCATCAACCTCTATTTGTAAAGNTTTTTCAATAATTAAATCTTGATTTAAATAACTTTTATTTGAAGGTGAGGGACCAATAAATATTTTTTCATCTGCATAATTTACAAATGGAGCATNCTTATCTGCTTCNGAATAAATTGCAACGGTTTTAATATTTAACCTTTTACAAGTTTTCATTATTCGCAAGGNAATCTCTCCCCTGTTTGCAACTAATATTTTATTTATTTTTTTCATTACAAGCTAAATAAGTATTCATTAGAAGTGATGCAATAGTCATTGGACCCACNCCTCCGGGGACAGGAGTTATAAAAGAACATTTTTTACAAACCTCATCGAATTTTACATCTCCTAATAATTTAAATCCACTTTTTTTTGATGAATCTTCTATTCTATGAATACCTACATCTATTACTACAGCATTAGGTTTTACCATATCAGCAGAAATAAATTCTGGAATTCCAATAGCCACGATTAGTATATCAGCATTTATGCATATTTCTTTTAGGTTTTTAGTTCTGCTATGAGCTAGAGTAACTGTTGAGTTACCTGGATTACTCTTCCTAGACATTAATATACTCACTGGAGTTCCTACAATATTACTTCTACCTATTACAACTGTATTTTTTCCTTCAGTTGGAATATTATATCTTTTTAAAAGCTCCATTATCCCATTAGGTGTTGCTGGAAGAAAACTTGGTAAACCTAAAGTCATTTTCCCAACATTCTCTGGATGAAAACCATCTACATCTTTTTTCGGGTTGATTGATAAAGTAATTTGATTTTCATCTATATGATCAGGTAAAGGGAGTTGAACAATAAAACCGTCAACTGAATCATCGTTATTTAATTGGTTAACTAAACTTAATAATTCTTCCTGAGTGATATGAGCATCTAAATGATGAAGTGTAGATTTAAAGCCAACTCTTTCACAAGCCTTAACTTTAGCATTTACATAAGTTCTACTTGCTCCATTATCTCCCACAAGAACTGCTGCTANATGAGGAGNTTTCAACCCATTCTCAATAAGCTTTTTAACTNTAACTCCTAACTCATTTTGAATATCTAATGATGTTTTTTTTCCGTCTAAAATCTTCATGGAGTCTACATTGGCATTTTACCACCCATTTTTTTAAACTGTTTCATCATATTCATCATATTTTGTTTATTACTCATGAGTTTCATCATTTTTTTTGTTTGATTAAATTGTTTCATAAGTTTATTAACNTCTTGAATATCATTTCCACTTCCACTAGCTATTCTTTTCTTTCTTTGCATATTTATTATATCAGGAAAAGCTCTTTCTTTAGGAGACATTGAATCAATCATGGCTAAAATAGGTATAAATGAGTTTTCATCTACTTCGTTACCATTCATGGCTTTTTTCATTCCTGGAATCATTCCAGCAATATCTTTTACACCACCCATTTTTTTAATTTGTCCTATTTGATCCCTAAAATCATTAAAATCAAATTGATTCTTTTTGATTTTTCTTTGAAGTTTTTTTGCTTTTTCTTCATCAAATTGTTCTTGGGCTCTTTCAACTAAAGAAACCACATCTCCCATGCCTAAAATTCTGTCGGCCATTCTATCCGGATGAAAAACATCTAATGCATCCATTTTCTCCCCAGTACCAATAAATTTTATTGGCTTATTAACAACAGATTTTATTGAAAGGGCTGCTCCTCCTCTAGTATCACCATCAAGTTTTGTTAAAACAACACCGTCAAAGTCTACTTTTTCGTTAAAAGCTTTTGCAGTATTGACAGCATCTTGGCCAGTCATAGAATCAACTATAAATAAAGTCTCTGTGGGATTTATCGACTTTTTAATATTAGATATTTCATTCATCATATCTTCATCAACTGCTAATCTACCAGCGGTATCAATAATTACCACATTAAATCCGTTTTCTTTAGCATACTTTACACCACTTTCTGCAATTTTAATGGGATTCTTCTCCTCTTTGTTGGAAAATACTTCAACGCCAATACCTTCACCAACCACATGAAGTTGGTCTATNGCAGCAGGTCTNTAAACATCACAGGCNACTAAAAGAGGGNTTTTATTTTTTTTTGTTTTAAGAAGNTTAGCCAATTTACCAGAAAAAGTTGTTTTCCCAGAGCCCTGAAGTCCAGACATTAAAACAATACTGGGNTTACCNNCTAAATTAATCTCAGATTTCTCACTTCCCATTAACTCGGTAAGTTCTTCCTGTGTTATTTTCACTAATAATTGACTCGGTGAAATACTGTTTAGAACATTTTGACCTAAGGCTCTTTCTTTAACTTTATTAGTAAAAGCTTTAGCAGTATTAAAACTAACATCTGCTTCAAGCAATGCTCTTCTTACTTCCTTGAGAGTTTCTGCAACATTAATTTCTGTTATTTGCCCATGACCTTTTAAAACTTTAAAAGCTCTCTCAAATCTTTCGGTTAAATTTTCAAACATTTTTTAATTTTCAAAAAACAAATATAAAAATGAATATTTGTATTAGTTATTTTTTATAACATTAATCACATTATGGTCAGTATTATTATTCCTTTTAAAAATCCCATGCCCTACTTTGAGGATTGTCTAAAATCTGTGATAAACCAAACTTATGAAAAGTTGCAAATAATATTGGTCAATGATAGTTCTGTAGATCAATCTTTAGAATTGGCTAAAAAAATGCGTGAGAAGGATTCCAGAATTGAAATTTTAAAAAATAATGGAAAAGGAATAATTGACGCCTTAAATACTGGATTGGAAATGTCAAAAGGGAAGTTTATAACTAGAATGGATGCTGATGACATAATGTACCCTGAAAAAATAAAAATTTTAAGGGATTTATTAATTAAAAATGGGAATAAACACCTTTCAACTGGATGTGTATCTTATTTTTCAAGTAATAAGAAAATGGGAGATGGTTATTTGAAATATGCAAAATGGTTGAATCAACTCACAATTAGATGTCAAAACTTTAAAGATATTTATAAAGAATGTTCTATTCCCTCATCTTGTTGGATGATGCANAAGAAAGATTTTGATGAAATCAAAGGATTTAAGAATCTAACATATCCCGAAGATTATGACTTTGCTTTTAGAACTTATTACAACAACCTTAAATTAGTTTNTTCTAATAAAGTGCTACATCTGTGGAGAGACCATCCCAAAAGAACTTCAAGGAATAGTTCCGTATACAAATACGAGAATTTCATTCCTTTAAAAATTAATTACTTATTAAAATATGAACTTAAAAAAGAACAACTTATTTTATGGGGAGCCGGTCGTAAAGGAAAAAAAATTGCTAAATATCTNCTAGAAAAATCGATTTCTTTCATTTGGATAAGTAATAATTCTAAAAAAATTGGACACCTTATNTACAATGTAGAAATCCAATCAGAAGAGTATTTAAATTTGAAAATAAAAAAACTAATTATATGCGGAATTAGTGAAAAAATATTTGAAGTACCCTTTAATACTAAATTCAATAGATTTATAAACTTTTTTTAAATAAATCTTTTATATTCACAACATAATTTAAGATGAATAAATCTATTAATAACATATTTTTAATTATTATAATTTCTTTATTGTTTATTCAATGTGATAAAGAAATTAAAGGGATATCCGAAGGAGAAATTTATTACGACATAAGCTACCCTTGTTTAGAGAAGAATCATGAATCAATGCTTTTTTTATTGCCAAAAAAAATGATAATGTCTTTTAAGGATAATCATTACAAAAACGATTTCATTTTTCCTACAGAAAGCTCTAGTTTAGGTATAATAAATAACTGTGAATCCAAATCAGTAAATCTAATTTTTGGATTAGGAAATAATAAAAAATATACCACTCTTGATTCAAATTCCATTTTTTACCTTTTAGATGATTTACCTAATTACATAATTCAAAGTTCAGAAGAAGATAGCTTTAACTATTTAGGATTATCATGTCAAAAAATAAAGTTGAAATCTCTTACAAATGATTCCGTTTATGAAATAATTACTTCAAAAGATATAAATATTAGTAACGTAAATTGGTGTACTCCATTTAATGAAATTGAAGATGTACTTTTAGAATATAGTGTACTCCAATATGGAATGGAAATGCACCTTAAAGCAACTAAAATTAAGCTTCAGAACAACATTAAATCCTACAATATGGAAGAGGGATTTATTTTTTTAGAGTCTAAAAAATATTTAAGCGAAATTAAATCTATGCTTTCAATTTTTANTTGTAATGATTAGATTAATAATTATTTTTCTTTTTATTTTTCAATCAAGTATCTATTCTCAAAGTTTCGAAGGATTAATTACTTACTCAATAACTCATAATTATATTGATAGCTCTTTAAAAAATAAAGTAATGCCTTCAAAACTTGATTTTTATATATCGGGAGAATTAGCTAGAATAGATCAACATACTAAAATTGGTATTCAAACAACTATAATTGATACATTAATAAATAAACACATATTATTAATTCAATTGATGGATAAAAAATTTGGCATTATTATAAATGAAGAAAATGACACAAATGAATTAGAGAAAATAACTTACACCAACGATCAAAAATTATTTCAAAATATAATCTGTAATAAAGCAATTATAAACAACAACAACTCTACTTCTGTTGTTTATTTTACTAATGAAATAAATAATGCATATAATATTAATTTTAAGAAACTAAAAGGATTCCCTTTATATTATGAGATAATATCGCCAGATTTTATATCATCTTATGAAGTTTCTAAAATAACCAAACAAGCCGTAGATCCAATGTTGTTTGAAATTGATAAGAACACATCCATTTATACTATGAAAGATTTTCAATCTTTAATGAGTCAATAATTCCTAACAAACGTTCGTTAAGAATACCTTTTAATTTACTGTATTACAGATTTAGTTTCTTATAAATTTGATTAAGTTAAAAAATGACTGCTAAAAATCAATATAAAAACTTCCAATTTAATTCTAAAAAAAAGAAAGATAAAAAAGACTATTTTTCTGGTTTAAAATCCTTTTTTTCGGACGAAAGGTTTCATAAAACATCTGGACTATTTTTATTACTTTTTTCGACTTATTTGTTGGTTGCTTTCACCTCTTACTTATTTACATGGAAATATGATTTAAGTATTATTGATGGGAAGTCTATTGGTTTTGTGTTTAATGGTGAAGAAAGTAATATTCAAAATTGGCTTGGAAAATTCGGAGCCTACACAGCCCACAAATTTTTAAAAGTATGGTATGGTGTTGCCTCATTTATTTTAGCTTTTATTTCTTTTATTATAGGGTTTAAGGCTCTTTTTAAATATGAAATTCTTCCATTAATCAAAACACTTAAAGTTAGTTTTATTTCTCTTATATGGTTATGCATGTTTTTTGGTTTTTGTTTTCAAAACAGCGATTTAGATTTTATGGGGGGATTATATGGACAAGTCATCAATAATTGGCTGATTGGAGTTTTTGGACAAATTGGTACAGGGTTTTTTATTTTGTTCTTTGGAATAACTTCTGTGATATTGTTATTTAACCCATCATTATCATGGATAGTAGATTTTTTTAATAAGTTAACAAAGAAGTTTTTTGAAAAAAAGATTGACGAAAATGGATTCACTAATATTTCTTCTAATGTAGAGTCCAGTAATGTTATAAATACTGAAAATGATGGTACAAATAATATTAATCCAACTGATAACGTTGAATTATCAACAAACATTGATAATGATGAACCAGAAGAAAAAGACAATAGTGAGTTAGAAATAGAATTACCAAAAAATGAAAGTATTCCCTCTATTGATAAAGAAAAAGGTAATGAAGAAGGAGATGTTGATTTAGCAGTTCAGGTAGGAGCATCAGAAACTGAACTCTCTAAAAAGGACATTGATAGAAAACTAAAAGAATTTGGAGAATACGACCCAAAATTAGATTTATCAGACTATAAACTCCCAAATATAGATTTGATGGAGGATCACGGTACTGGAAACATATCAGTTGATAAGGATGAACTAGAAAATAATAAAAATAAAATTATAGAAACGCTACTTAATTATAAAATTAATATTTCTAAAATTAAAGCTACTATTGGTCCGACAGTAACGTTATACGAAATTGTTCCTGCTCCAGGTGTGAGAATATCAAAAATTAAAAATTTAGAAGATGATATTGCTCTTAGTTTGGCTGCTTTAGGAATAAGAATTATCGCTCCAATGCCAGGTAAAGGAACTGTAGGTATTGAAGTTCCTAATTCTAAACCAGAAATAGTAGCTATGAAGTCACTAATAGCATCAGACAAGTTTCAAAATTCTAACATGGAACTTCCTATTGCTCTTGGAAAAACTATTTCTAATGAATCTTTGATTACCGATTTAACAAAGATGCCTCATTTACTTATGGCAGGTGCAACTGGACAAGGGAAATCCGTTGGATTGAATGCAATATTAGTGTCTATAATTTATAAAAAACATCCTTCGCAAGTTAAATTTGTTCTTATAGATCCTAAAAAAGTTGAACTTACTATATACAATAAAATCGAACGTCATTTTTTAGCAAAACTTCCAGATGAAGAAGAAGCTATCATTACTGACACTACCAAAGTAGTCAATACACTCAATAGTTTATGTGTAGAGATGGAAGCAAGATATGAGCTTTTAAAAGTAGCTATGGTTAGAACCATTAAAGAATATAATCACAAGTTTATTCAAAGAAAATTAAATCCTGAAAAAGGTCATAAATATATGCCATATATTGTTTTAGTAATTGATGAATTTGCAGATCTTATTATGACAGCTGGTAAAGAAGTTGAAACCCCAGTTGCTAGAATTGCGCAGTTAGCCAGAGCAGTAGGAATTCATTTAATAATTGCCACTCAAAGACCTTCAGTGAATGTTATAACTGGTACTATTAAAGCAAATTTCCCAGCAAGAATCGCGTTTAGAGTGACTTCTAAGATTGATTCAAGAACTATTTTAGATGCTGGAGGTGCAGATCAACTTATTGGTAGAGGAGATATGCTATTTTCACCAGGAAATGAACTTATTCGATTACAATGTGGTTTTGTAGACACGCCAGAAGTTGATAAAATTGCTGATTTTATTGGAACTCAAAGAGGTTATCCTGATGCATTTTTACTACCAGAGTATGTAGACGAGACAAATGAGTTAAAAGAAATTGATGATGATTTGGATAGTTTATTTGAAGATGCAGCAGAAGTTATTGTAAACCATCAACAAGGTTCAGCATCTTTACTTCAGAGAAAACTAAAATTAGGGTACAACAGAGCAGGAAGAATTGTTGATCAACTCGAAGCTACAGGACTTATTGGGCCCCATAGAGGAAGTAAAGCTAGAGAAGTATTAATACCAGATGTACTAGCTTTGGAACAATTTTTGAACAATCTAAGAGAAAAAGGTAAAATATGAAAACTAAATTTTTTAATTACATATTAATTATTGTTATGACTTTTGTAAGTCTAAATATTTCAGGTCAGGAACCAATAAATGATCAACTAAAATGCAAGGAAATATTACAAATGGTAAGTAATTCCATTCAAAAAAATAATGCATCTAAATTTTCCTTCAAATTAGAAGTAAATAGTGAAGATTTTAATGAAGTTCAAAATGGATATGCTCTTATAAAAAATGACCAGTTTTATTATATAACTGAAGAGAGAGAAGTAACTTCAGATGGTAAAAATGTTTGGACCTATATTTTTGAAGACAATGAATGTTATATTGACTTATTAACTGATTTGGATAACACTATTAACCCAAGTGAAATATTTACTATTTGGCAAAATGGATTTAAATATAAGTATGTAAGTAATAAAAAAACAGGAAATGATTTAATTCATACTATTAATATGTATCCTCAAAATCCTAAAGAAAGTAAATACCATACTTTAATAATGGAAGTAAATGAGAGTAAAAAAATCATTGATCAGGCGTCCATAAAAACAAAAGATGGTGTGACTATTAAAATAAATGTTAATTCATTAATAAATAATCCCGAAATTAAAAATGACCAATTTAATTGGAATGTAGATAAATACTCAGATGTAGATGTAATAGATAATCGCTAATTAAGAAGTTCTAAAGCATTATTTAAAGCTGCCTTACCTGTTTTATCACCACCTAACATTTTAGCTAGCACTTGAATTCTATCCTCTTTTCTTAGATAATTAATTTCAGTTTCCATCTCCCCAGATAAATCATTTTTACTCACATTTAAGTGATATTTTGCAATAGCTGCAACCTGAGGAAGATGAGTAATGTTAATTACTTGAGTAGTTTTAGAAATTTCTTTTAAAAGATAACCAACTTCAGAGGCAACTTTACCACTAACACCTGAATCAATTTCATCAAAAATTAATGTTGATAAACTATTAAAAGAAGAGGAAATATACTTCATAGCTAAAGCAACTCTAGACAATTCACCACCAGATGAAAATTGATGTAAAGGATAGTACTTAGAAGTATTATTAACAGATATTAACAGGGAATTATCATTAATTCCATAGCGTGTAATCTCATTTGACAAATTTAAATCGATTTTAAAATTTGCATGTCCCATAGATAGGGTTTCTAATACATTGTTAATCTTCTTTTCTATTATGGGAACTTGCTTTGATCTTAAATCATAAAGTTGCCTGCCTAATTTAAGACATTGAGATTGGTATAATTGAACTTCTTTATCTACTTGATTAATTTCAGAATCCATCTCATTAAACTCCATCAATTCTTTAGCAACTGCATTTTTTTTATCAATTAATGATTTTAAGTCTGAAACATTAAACTTTTTTAGTAAGTAGTTGATTTTTTTTAAGAGTTCATCTAATTCTATTAATTTATTTTTATCAGGAGATGAAGTCTTAAAATTTCTATTGATTTCATGAAAGATATCTTCTATTTCAATTTTGATTGATTTTATTCTATCATTTAATGTAGAAAAGTTATGAATATGACTTAGAAAATCATTGGAAAATGTTTTCAGTTCTTCAATTGAATCTGAAAGTCCACCACTACGACCATAAGTATTATTCATTTTTTCAAGAAGATCATTTATTTCTTCACTATTTGAAGCAATAATATATTCGTTTTGTATAGCTTCTTCGTCCCACTGTTCCAAATTGTAATTAGATAATTCATCTAATTGAAAGTTTAAAAAATCCTTTTTTTCACTTAATATCGCTGCTCTTTTTTTAAGATTAATTTGCTTATCAACAGCCTTAGAATAGTTAGTGAAAGAATTTTTATAATTAGATAATAATTTATTGTTATTTAAAAAACTATCTATAAAGTCATACTTAAATTTTAATGAGTCCATTTTGTTAATAAGGTGCTGACCATTAATTTCAATAATATATTGGCTAATATTCTTTAATTGATCTATTTTAACAGGTGAATCATTTATAAATGATCTTGAGGTTCCATTTTTTCTTATTTCTCTACGAATAATTAAATCTTCATTCACATCTAAGTCCATTTCTACAAGTTTACTCAACACTTGTTTATTTTGAAGAAATACGCCTTCAACCACACACTTAAAATTTGGATTTTTTAAAACTTTATTAGAGGCTCTTGTTCCTAATAATAATTCTATAGCACCAAATATTATAGACTTGCCTGCCCCAGTCTCACCAGTTATAACAGTAAAGTGTTTTTTAAAATCAATAGATACATCAGAAATTAACGCATAGTTTGATATGCTTAATTTTTGAAGCATTTATTTAATAATTTGTATTTCTACTCTTCTATTAGCTGCAGATCCAGTAGGATTATCAGAACCGTCAGCAGCAACATTTTCAGCAATTGGTACAGTCTCCCCTTTTCCAACTGTGTGAACTCTCTTATAATTAATTCCTCTATTACATATATATGTTTTAACAGATTCAGATCTTAAGGTAGAGAGAATCTGATTGTATCTGATAGAACCTTTACTATCAGTATGGCCAATAGAGTTAATCGTCCAATTAGGATTGTTCTTTAATTCTGTAATTAGTTTATCTAATTTAGCTTTTTCATGATTGGTAATATCCGAACTTTCAGATTTAAAGTGAATATTATCATAAAATAAGATATGTTTTTCTACAGAGTCAATTTCTTTAGTTTCATCTACAGGTTTTTTTAAATCAAAAGAAACTGAAGTTTTAAAACCTGTCTCTATATTTGATTTTTTTTGAGGTTCGAAACCCTGTAACGTGCTTTGATTATTTTCAGAAAGATTACTTAAATCTTGTTTATCTATTATGTCTTTTCCAACTTCTACTCCATCAGAAATTGAAATTTCTTCTTTAGAAATTTGAACTATTTTGGTATATTCTTGTATACCCTTTTCATCTTCAGGAACCCGAATAGTATCATATGCAACTAATTCGTCAATTTTAAATTCTATATTATAATTATGACCCGACTGAAGAACAAAAACAAAGTGACCTGTCGAATCGTTAGGATGGTAATTATCATAGTTAGAGAAAGATTTTTCATTAATTACAGAAATGGTTAAATCTTTAATGATTGTTTCATTTTGACATTTAACAATTCCTTTATAGACAGATAAATGAGATTCTTCCTCATTGAGTAAACTTAGTTCATAAATATCATAATCTCCCTTACCTTCATCTCTATATGATGAAAATAGTGCATTATTTCCGCTCACTGTTGGTGTAAAGAAAAGATCGTCACTAACGGTATTAATAGGATATCCAATATTCACTGGGGCAGACCAAGTTAAATCTTTATTTAGAGTTGATTTAAATATATCAAAACCACCCATTGATTTATGACCTACTGAGGAAAAATATAAAGTTTTACCATCTGGATGTAAGTAAGGTGATTCCTCATCATATTCAGTATTAATTGGTTCACCTAAATTTTGAGGTTTGGTCCAATTTCCATTTGGAAGTTTTTTTACCATCCAAATATCTCTTCCACCATATCCACCTTCTCTATCACTAACAAATAATAATATATTTTGGTATAAATCTAGGTTAGCAGTAGTTTCCCAATATTTAGAGTTTACATTATTTTCTAATAACTTTGGTTGGCTCCAATTGAAACCATTATGAAATGATTCGAATATACCTCTACCTACAGGACCTAATTTTGAATCTGTATTTACCATTGAGGTAAACATATACTCTCCATCTGCAGAAAGATATAAAGCAGAAGAACTTTTTTCTATATTCAGTTCACCTAGAGCCAGTGAAGGCTTCGTCCATTTATTATTTATTTTTTCTGAATAATAAATATCTTCATAGTAATTTTCCTGATCATCTTTAACTTCAGAAGAACCACCTGGTCTTCTAGATGTAAAATAAATAATATTTTCCTCAGCGTTGATTAATGGTCTGTATTCAGGATGCTGGGTATTTAAGTTATCAAGAGCATTAACTTTTATATTAACAGGATTTTGAATGAGTTCAAGAGCATATTTAGATTGTCTTATTTTTCTTTTATTTAGATTTTTATCTTCCCAATTGGTTTCTAAAATAAAGTTTCCAAAAAATTCAAATTTTTCTATTGCTTTATCAAATTCATAATTCATATGATAAGCGTTTCCCAAAAGTTCTATTACATCTAAGGGCGCTTTTTTCTCTTTATGATTTGCCATTCTATACGACACCGTTAAACTTTCCATTGCTTTTTCATAGTAAGGAATTGCTTCTTTTTCTCTATGAGAAATATTCATCAAACAATTACCTATAGTAAAACATGTGTTAGCATTATCAGGATGAAGTTCATACATTTTTTCCAAAACAGGTAATGCACTTTCAAAATCATAAACCTCCAAGTAATTTAAAGATTCATAGTAAAGACTTTTAAAAGACTGAGCACTAGAGTTAAACCCAATAAATAAGGCTACAATTAAAGTATATAAATTATTTCTCATGACTAGTATTTAATAGTTTTTCTTTTAAAATATTAGGACAATTTACGGGTTTTTTTGTTTGTTTATTAACAAAAACTAAAGTTGTACTAGCAAAATTAAGTAATTTATCATTTTGATTATGAGTTTGGTAATCAAATTTGATTTTGAAATCTGAGATTTCTTTAATCATACATTTAATATTTAATTCTTCGTCATAGAAAGCAGGAAGTATATACTTAATTTGATAATCTGAAACAGGTAATAATATTCCATTATCCTCTAATTCTTTATAACTTAAACCCAAAGACCTTAAAGTTTCTACTCTTGCTACCTCAAAATATTGAGCATAATTACCATAATAGCAATAACCCATTTGATCAGTCTCAGCATATCTAACTCTTAGCTTAACATTAAATTCATACATAATTGGTAAGTTTGTTCATGTCTAATTTGAAGAAATTAATATTTCCATATCCTTTAATAGTATTTATTATACTTATTTTTTCCTGTAAAGGTTACAAAATAACAGATATAAAATCATTGAATATTGATGCCGATAATAAAGTTGAGGAATATGAATTTAATGAATTAGCATTATCAGCATATAGAGATTCTATTTCAAGAGAAATGAAAAGAGTTATTAACTACTCTGAAATTGATATGAGTGTGGGCTGTCCTGAAGGTTTATTGGGAAATTTCATTACTGACTTGTCTTTATTATACATTAAAAAATCAATTAAAGACGAAGATTTGAATCCAGATTTTTGTATTTTGAATAATGGTGGGTTTAGAAGCTCGTTAAATAAAGGGCCCGTACATATTGGAGATGTTTTTCAAATAATGCCTTTTGAAAATTATTTAGTTATTCTTGAGATTCATGGAGATAAAATGGAAAGTTTATTAAACTATATTCATGAAAGATCCTTTTATAATGGATCCAGAAAGTCAGGTGTACCATTAAGTGGGTTAAGAATGAAAATTACTAGTGAAAAAATTAATAGGTGTTTTATAAATACCAAAGTCTTTGATACTGCTAAGAAATATAAAGTTTTAACTACTAACTACCTTGCTAATGGAGGGGATCAAATGGATTTTTTTAAAGATTGTAAATTAATCTATGATACTGAATTGCTTTTAAGAGATGTTATTATAAATTACATTGAAGAAACTGGAAAAAACAATATTAAACTAAATGCACAATTAGATGGAAGAATTCAAATTTTCCAATAGAAGGAGTTTTATTAAAAAAATAGTTTTTGGTTCTCTTTCAATCACATTTTTAAACAGTTTCACCTTCCTTAAAAAGAGAGATAAGATAAAAAAAATCACTATTCTTCATACTAATGATATTCATAGTCACATTGACTCATTTCCTGAAAACCATTCAAAATATGGCGGTCGCGGAGGAATAAGAAAAATTGCCAGTCTAATTAAAAAAATTAGATCTAAAGAAGAAAATGTTTTATTAATTGATGCTGGCGATATTTTTCAAGGCACACCCTACTTTAATAAATATAAAGGAAGCCTAGAACTTAAAATTATGAGTCAAATGGGATATTTGGCATCGACCATGGGAAATCATGATTTCGATAATGGATTAAATGGATTTGACAATGTCTTACATCATGCTAATTTTCCATTCATTTGTTCTAATTATGATTTTAGCGACACAATTTTGAAAAATAAAACAGTAAAGTTTTTAATTAATGAAATTGATGGTATTAAAATTGGTTTTTTTGGCCTTGGAATAAAATTAGAAGGTTTAGTTGATAAAAAGTGTTTTGAAAACACAAAGTATTTAGACCCAGTAAAAACATCTGAATATTGGGCAGAAGAATTAAAAATTAAAAAGAAATGTGATTTAGTAGTTTGTATAAGTCATCTTGGTCATTATTATAATGATGGTAAAATTTCTGATATTTTACTTGCCAAACAATCTAAACATATAGACGTAATTATTGGAGGACATACACATACATTTTTAAATAAAGCAAAATTTATAAAAAATATAGAGAATAAAGATGTAATTGTAAATCAAGCTGGATGGGGAGCACTAGCATTGGGAAGAATTGATCTAAAATTTACCAATAAAAATAAAAGAATTGATGAACTTTCCTCAAATGAAATTCACAAAAAAAACTATGCCAAAATTTAATTTAAGAGTTAAGTAAAATATTTTTAAAAAACAATAGCAAATAAGTTTTTTTTCTAACTTTTTTATTAAATATTTGTTAGGTATTTTGGTAATCGAGTTGAAATTTTATTGCTACCTCAATAGTTTAATTTTAATCCAGAATATTTTAACAATTAAAACAAAATTAAATGACAAAATCGTTTGAATCTACTTGGAATAACTGCCTTGAGGTAATTAAAGATAACGTATCAATTCAGGCATATAAAACTTGGTTCGAACCTATAAAACCCGTTAAATTAAAAAGTAATGTATTGACCATTCAAGTTCCATCTCAATTCTTTTATGAATGGTTGGAAGAGCATTATGTTGACTTACTTAAAAAAATTATTAGAAAAGAAATTGGTTCAGAAGCAAAGCTTGAATATAGCATTGTCATGGAAAATAACAGTGGAAATAAAAATCCCTACACTATTAAGATACCTACTACCGACAATAACGTCCTTAAAAATCCTCAAGTAAGTATGCCTTTGGATATAAGTAATAAAACTATTAGAAATCCATTCGTTATACCTGGTTTAAGAAAAGTTAATGTGGACTCTAATTTAAACCCCAACTATTCTTTTGAAAATTTCATTGAAGGTGATTGTAATAGATTAGCAAGATCAGCTGGCTTTGCTGTAGCTGAGAAACCTGGAGGCACAGCTTTTAATCCACTTTTAATTTATGGTGGAGTTGGACTTGGTAAAACTCACTTAGGTCATGCTATTGGGATTTCAATCAAAGATCAATTTCCAAACAAAACTGTACTCTACGTATCTTCAGAAAAATTCACTCACCAATTTATAGATTCTGTCAAAAATAATTCTACTAATGATTTTATTCATTTTTACCAAATGATTGATGTTTTAATTATTGATGATGTTCAGTTTTTTGCTGGAAAAGAGAAAACACAAGATGTATTTTTCCATATTTTCAATCACCTTCACCAAACTGGAAAACAATTGGTATTGACATCTGATAAAGCTCCAGTTGAAATGCAAGGTATGGAACAAAGATTGTTGTCTAGATTTAAATGGGGACTTTCTGCAGATTTACAAATGGCAGATTTAGAAACCAGAATAGCTATTTTAAACAAAAAAATGTATGCTGATGGAATCGAATTACCCTCTGAAGTAGTTGAATATTTAGCTTACAGCATTTCCAATAATATTAGAGAATTGGAAGGTGCTTTAATATCATTAATTGCTCAATCTTCCCTAAATAAGAAATCTATCACACTTGATCTTGCTAAACAAATGATAGATAAATTTGTAAAAAATACAGCAAGAGAAGTCTCTATTGAATACATTCAAAAAGTAGTATGCGACTATTTTGATTTACCTATAGAATTAATGAAGTCAAAAACTAGAAAAAGAGAAGTAGTACAAGCAAGGCAAATAGCTATGTACTTCTCTAAGAAAATGACTAAATCCTCTTTAGCAAATATTGGAATGCATTGTGGAGGAAAAGATCATGCAACAGTCTTACATGCTTGTAGAACTGTAAATAACTTAGCTGAAACTGATAAACATTTCAGAACATACTTAGTTGATTTAGAAAAAAAGCTAAGCGTACAGTAATTTAAATACTATCATGCATAAAGTTCTTATGGTTTGCTTAGGGAATATCTGTAGATCTCCCCTAGCCCAAGGAATTTTAGAAACAATTTCAAAAAAAAACAACTTTCCTATTCATGTAGATTCCGCCGGAACAGGAAATTGGCATAGTGGATCTGCTCCGGACAAAAGAAGTATTGAAGTAGCTAAGAAGTATGGTATTGATATAAGCCAACAGAAAGCAAGACAATTTAGTACTGAGGATTTTAAAAAGTTTCATAAAATTTATGCGATGGACACTCAGAATTATAGAGATCTTTTAAGGTTGTGTTCCAACGAAGAAGAGTGTGATAAAGTAGCGCTAATATTGAATGTCCTAAACAAAGAGGAAAGACTTTCAGTACCAGATCCATATTATGGTGGAAAGGATGGTTTTGAAAATATTTATAGATTATTATATTCTGCATGTGAAAGAATAGTAGCTGATTTCACCAAATGAAAAAAGGAAAATTATACTTAATTCCTGTGCCAATTCACAGTGAAGATGAATTTAATTCAAAATTTATACCTCCATATTTGACAGAAACAATTAATAAGCTTAATATATTTGCCGTTGAAAATATTAGAACAAGTAGAAGGTTTTTAAGGAAAATTAACCCAAATTTCAATATTGATCAAACAACTTTTCACATAATTGATAAAAGAACAGAAGATTCTGAATACAGCAACATTATTAACAGCTTGACAAAAGGATATGATGTTGGTGTAATGAGTGAATCAGGTTGTCCAGGAATTGCTGATCCAGGGCAAAAGCTTTGCAAACTAGCTCATGATAAAAACATTATAACAAAACCTTTAATTGGTCCTTCCTCTATAATATTAGCATTAATGGCAAGTGGTTTAAATGGTCAAAGATTTAAGTTTCATGGTTATTTACCTATAGAAAAAGAAAATAGAATTAAAGAAATTAAAAAAATACGCCAAAATACAGGCGCTCATATTTTTATTGAGACTCCCTACAGAAATCAAAAAGTATATGATGATCTCGTTCAGAACTTAAAACCCGATGATAGAAAATTATGTGTAGCATCAGACTTAACAGGGATAAACGAAAGTATTTCTACAAAAAAAATATCAGAACTAAAACAAGATAAAATAACTCTAAAGAAATATCCGACTATATTTATTTTAGAATAGTTATAAGTTAATGAATTCTTAAATTAATCATTAGAGGGCAAAAAGGTGGAATTTGATTTACAAAAGAACCTCTTTCACCAAACATTAGTTTTGATGGGATTATAGCTAAAACAGAGTCACCTTTTTGAAAATTATTCACTAGAATTTTAAAACCATCTAATAACTGACCATCTACTTGTGTTTCATAATATTCAGGATTAAAATTGGGTGATTTATATAAATACCTTCCCTTTAAATCTCTTATCGAATAGTACAAGCCAACAGTATTTTCAATGGTATCTACTATATCAGAATAGGATTCGGTAGATGCAATTTTAATAGCATATATTCCCTTTTTTTTAATTATTTTAAGATAGTTTTTAGACCATTTTTCTTTTTCTTTATTCAGGAAATATTCTTCCTCTTCAATTGCGTTTTTTTTAAGCTTATTTATAAATATTAATTGATCTTCAGAAGAATTATAATTCAATACTTTTAAATATACTTTTAGCTTTTCATCAGTTGAAATAGTATGTAATTTAATTTTATCACCAAAAAGACTTCCGTAAAATGTACTAGAAGACATTTCAAAAGAAATACTATCACCAACATATAAATTTTTTAAAATTTGTTCAAAAGGGGAATTTGAAATAGAATCATAATAAAATGATGAAACACCACTAAGTCCATTGTTAAAAGATGAAAAAACTATTTTACCGTCTACATCCTCCGCTAAAATTCTAACATTTATTATCCTACCTTTTTTATTACTGACCTTTGAATCTGATAGCTCATGAAAAATTAATTCATATCCATTTTCAGTTGTGATGACAGAGCCCTTTTTGTTTTGACACGAAAAAACAGTCAATAAAAAAATCAAAAAAAGATATCTTATTTTACTTAACATCAATAAGCTTAATAAAATATAATACTGTTGATAATGGAGGAATTTTTTTTGAATCTCCTGTTAAACCGTGGGCAATATGGTGAGGTAAAATAACCATTGCACTATCTCCTTTTTCTAAGCAACAAACAACTTCATTAATTCCAGTTTCAATTAAGGATTGTTCTACTTTAAACTTTGCCAAACCACTAGAATCAGAATGATAACAACGAGTTTGTTTAGAATCCATTAACCTTATATCATAGGAAATAGTCACTTCACTTCCAACAATAGGCTGAATATTGGTGTTTTTGGTACTAATAATTTTATATCTCATTCCTGAAGTTGAAATAAGCATTTTCCAACCTTGACGAAAACAAAACTGATCGATTTTAAATATTTCATCTTTTAACCATAGTCTATTTGTTTCTATGGATTTTTGTTGATCTAACTTCTCAAGAAGCAAATTATTAGTTTCAGATTTAATATTACTAGATTCAACACACGAAGAGCAAGAAATAAAGAGAAATAGAAAATATCTTAAACGGAACAAAATGATCTGAAGTTTTGAATTAATTCATTAATAACTTTATTAAGATCAGACTTCTTTATTGCTCCACCAGCAGCATTAATATGTCCTCCTCCACCATAGTATTTCCTAGAGAATTCATTTACTTTAACTTTCCCTTTAGATCTAAATGACATTTTAATCAACTCTTTGTCCTCTCTTAAGAAAGCTGCATTTTCAATCCCTTCTATTGAAAGACAAAAATTTACAAAACCTTCTGAATCCCCTTTTTTATAATTGAATTTACTTAACTCTTTTTCAGATAATACAAGATATGCTAATGAAGATTCTGAGTCAATTTTTATTTTTTGAAGTGCATATCCCAGTAAATTAATTTTTGAAACAGAATTTTGATCAAATATTTTGTTGTGAACCTCCACATGATTTAATCCAACATCTTTCAATTTTGATGCTACTAAATGGGTAGATGATGAGACAGAATCGTATTTAAAAGATCCTGTATCCGTTATTAGTCCCGCATAGATAGCTTCTGAAATTGGAATATCTATCAGTTTTAAATCGCCATTAGACACAATAAAATTAAAAACCAGTTCAGATGTAGAAGAAGCTTTTTCATCAATTATTTCAAAATCACCAAAATTTTCAGGATTGGTATGATGATCTAATACAATTACGTATTTATCATTACTATTAGAAATTATTTTATTTAAATCATTTCCTAACCTAGACCTGTGATTAAAGTCCAAACAAAATATAAGATCTGATTTATTATATAAATCAAAAACTAATTGAAGATTATCTGTAGCAACTAATGAATTTTCTAATCCAGACATCCAAGAAAGAAAATTTGGATAATGATCTGGAAAAATTATTTTATTATTGATACCTATTTTAGTTAAATATAAACTTAATGAAACAGATGAACCTACAGAATCACCATCAGGACCTTGATGAGAAAAAATAAGAGCATGTTTTTTGGTTTTAATTAAGTCTAACATAAAACCATTATAACATGAATTATTAGAGAGTTTTATCTGTTAAAACCAGAAATAACACCTGGTTGATGTTCTACTAAAAGTCCCACACATGCATAACTACTTCCAGATAATCCAGAGGACATTTCACCACCATCAGATTCAGGAACGTAAACTTTAACTTTTAATTTTCTTGTTTGATTAGATTGGAAAATAAAATCTTGACTCATTTCATCATTAGAATTATCGTACCTAACTACTTCTGTTTTCTCATAAACTCTTTTTCTTGTTATTTTAGATTGTTCTACACCATCCTCATCTAGATAAGTCTGTGTAGTTTCCTTCCAAACTCCCTTAGTAACATCTTCAGCAATTTTAAACTGAAACTGGCCTGTTAGTTCAGGATTTGAAGGGGAACATATAGAGATTCTGTATTCCATATTTTTATAGACAATAATCTGCACCACTGAGGTGTCACCTTGTTCAAAAGCACCACTAAGACTTTGCATATTTCTAGTAAATCCCAATTTTTTTTGTGGAGGACAAAATGAAACTGTGTTGTAACATTCTTTTTGGCTTTGAGCATAGTCAATAACCGGAGCTAACATCAAAATAGCAATTACTGGTAAAAATTTAAATTTTTTCATTTTAAATAGATTAAATATTAACTTCCTTCAATTATTGAAGTTCTCAAATCCAAAACAATACTTTTAAGTTCGTTAAATTGTTTTTCATTAATAGAGTTAGATTCTCCTCCTCCAAATATCATTACACCATCAGCAGATTCACTAGAAGTAAACTCTGTTGATTCTGAACTTTCTGTATCATCAACATCATCAGAAACATAATTAAAAATCTCTTCAATACCTGATAATTCACCAACAATTTCTGCTAATTGATCATTTTCAATAGTGGAAGTGAAAATTAGTAAATTTTCAAGAGTTAGTTTTTGATCTGCAATTCTTTGACAAACTTCTGATCCTTCACTGTAAGGTTCTAGATTTAGAATAATATTAAGACCTTCAATCCATCCACCAACTACAATCATACCAAGAACATCTCTCCTATCATTCTCTTCTAAATAAGAATAGGCATTATAATAAGTTTCGTTAGATAAGTAAAATAAAGAATCTGCATTAGAATTTTCTAAATTTGACTGAAGTCTTTTCATAATAACTTCATCTACTGCATTTTCTATTTCTAAATCTTTTGATAAACTTCTTACTGTTTCAAAGAACTTAGAAGCGTCATCCATTTGACCAAGACTGGTTACATATGCTAAATCTGCAGTATAAACTCCAAAGTTTAAAGCCTTAGATGCTTTAGTAAGATAATTTGAAGCATTAGATACATCACTTAGGTTTTCTCTGTTGTATGCAACGTTAGAGTTTTTTAAAACTGCGAATAATTCATTTGGTGTAGGTACTTGATAAAATAAATTATCAGCAGCTGTTTCATTGTTAGACTCTTCTTGGATTGATTCTGAGGCTGGCTCATTCACCACTGCCTCCTCAGTATTTGAAGAACAAGATGCTAAAATTAAAGCTATTGTTATTGTAAATAATTTGTTATGTAAATTTTTCATGTGATAATTTTTATGCTAATAAAATGAATTTGTTTTAAGGTACAAAATAATTATTTATCTAATTCACTTATTTATTAATTTTTCTAGTCCAGAAATATGATCTTTGAAGGCATTTTTACCAATTGTGGTAATCCTATAGGTAGTTAAAGGCTTTTTTCCAATAAACTGTTTCTTAATTTCAAGAAAATTTATTTTCTCCAATGCTTGAACATGACTTGCTAAATTACCATCAGTTAAATCCAATAGATTTTTAACTTCTTTGTAGCTAATCCATTCATTTACAGAAAGTATAGACATTAGTCCAAGTCTAACTCTAGAATCAAAGGCTTTATTTAATAAATTAAAACCTTCCATTTATTTCTGATCATACTTAAAGTGGATAAATAATCCAAAAATGATATGTCCTAATCCAAAACCTATAATCCAAAATAATAATCCTGAACCCATATAATAGGAGGCTAATATTCCCAAGACAAGTTCAAAATAACCCAAAAATTCTAACTCAGAATAACTGTACTTACTAGCACTTACCAAGCCAAGGCCATAAAAAATCAGCGTTGCAGGAGCCACTAAGCCATACATGTGATGATATAATAAGAATAAACAAAATACTCCCCCGGAAAATAAGGGAACAAAAAGAGATTTTAAGGTTCTGGAAAATGTAGAATTAAATAACTTAATTCCCTCTTTTCCAGATTTTATTTTAGCTGTAACATATAATAAAACTAAAGAAGATAAAAGAATTAAGGAAGCAATACTTATTAGCAGTTTCAATTTAATCAATAGACTATCTGGATTAGCAGTCTGATTAATTAACTCTGCATATGAAATGTGTATTTCACTAATAGAAATACCAATGTCAAAATATATTAGCGAAGCTCCTACAATTGCTAAAAAGCCTGTAGCTATAACGGCAATACCAGATAAGTTTGAAAACTTACTTGACTTTTCCATTAGATCTTTAATTAGACCTATATCCTCTTCATGTTTTGAATTTTTCATAAAATAAATTTACCACTTTGAATTTCAAAGTTAATAAATTTTATTTTTTAGAAAATGAGTTGCTCTCTCTTTTGAGAGATGGTCTGACAGACACTTGAATTTTCAAGTGAAGTTTAATTAGATAAAAAAAATATTTAATGAAAAATCAATGAATTATGAAAATGTTTTGAGATAGAGAACTTAATTTTTAAACATATCTAAAACTTGATTTAGTTTTTGTTTTAATGTTCTTCTATCTACAATAAAATCTAAAAATCCTTTTTCCAGTAAGAATTCACTAGTTTGAAAACCTTCAGGTAAGTTTTTGCCAATAGTTTCTTTAATTACTCTAGGGCCTGCAAAACCAATTAATGCTCCTGGTTCAGCAATATTAATATCACCAAGCATTGCAAAAGACGCAGTTACACCTCCAGTAGTAGGATCAGTTAAAAAAGAAATATAAGGTAACTTAGCCATTGAAAGTTGGGTTAATTTAGCAGTAACTTTTGCCATTTGCATTAAAGAAATTCCTGCTTCCATCATTCTGGCACCTCCAGACTTAGAAATTAAAAGAAATGGACAATTATTTTTAATCGCCTCTTCAACAGATCGGGCAATAACTTCACCCATTACATTACCCATAGAACCTCCAATAAATGAAAAATCCATACAAGCTACTACAATAGGATGTCCTGATGATTTACCAAAAGCTGATCTTATAGCATCATTAAGTCCCGTTTTCTTTTGAGTATCCTTAATTCTGTCAATATATCTTTTTTTATCTTCAAATTTTAATTTATCCTTGGGTTTTAATTTGTTGGCAATTAAGGAAAACTTGTTATCATCAAAAATCATTTCGAAATATTCTTCCGAACCTATCCTTACATGATATCCTTCTTTAGGAGTAACATAAAAATTTTCTTTTAGCTGAGTTTTTTCAATTACATCGCCAGAGGGAGTTTTATACCAAAAACCATCAGGAGTTTCTTTTTTTTCTGTACTGGGGGTAATTATACCTTTAAGTTTTCTTTTAAACCAAGGATTTTGCGCATCTTGACTCATAAATATTTATAAAGTATTGATATTATTAAGGTCTTCAAAGGCCTGTTTTAAACGATCGATAAAAGTTTTCTCCCCTTCTCTAACCCATTTTCTAGGATCATAATATTTTTTATTAGGAGAGTCTTCACCTTCTGGATTTCCTATTTGAGATTTTAAATATTCAGTATTACCAGAAAAGAAATCTCTAATTCCTGACATGTAGGCATATTGTAAATCTGTATCAATATTCATTTTAACTACTCCATAACCTATAGCTTCTCTTATTTCTTCAAGAGATGAACCAGAACCTCCATGAAAAACAAAGTCTATATAGTTATGATCTAAGTCATATTTGTTAGATATATAAGTTTGGGAGTTTTTTAATATTTTAGGTGTAAGTTTAACATTACCAGGCTTATAAACTCCATGTACATTCCCAAAAGCAGCAGCAATAGTAAATTTATCACTTACTTTAATTAATTCTTCATAAGCATAAGCAACTTCTTCAGGCTGAGTGTATAATTTAGAGTCGTCAACATCTGTATTATCTACTCCATCTTCTTCACCCCCTGTTATTCCTAGTTCAATTTCTAATGTCATTCCTATTTTAGACATTCTTTCTAAATATTTTTTACAAATAGCTATATTTTCTTCGATTGGTTCTTCTGAAAGATCTATCATGTGAGAACTAAATAAAGAATAACCTTTTTCTTTATATAATTCTTCACTTGCAGTAATTAAACCATCTAACCAAGGAAGTAATTTTTTTGCACAATGATCAGTATGTAGAATTACTGGAACTCCATAAGCTTTTGACATAGTATGGACATGCTTGGCTCCTGCAATAGCACCTGCGATAGCAGCAGCTTGGTTAGAATTATCTAAGCCTTTACCAGCATTAAAGACGGCGCCACCATTCGAAAACTGAATAATAACAGGTGCATTTAATTCTTTGGAAGCTTCCAGAACTGCGTTGATACTACTAGAACCTATGACATTTACAGCCGGTAAAGCAAAGGATTTAGCTTTAGCTAATTTGAATATTTCTTGCACTTGGTCGCCAGTTGCAACACCTGGATTAATCATACTTATTAGTTTTAGAAATTAATTAGCTATCAAAACTATTATTTTAAGAAATATAAACAAAGACTTTCAAAATTTAATCTATAAAAATAGTAACAACTTTTAGAAAGGATAACCAATTCCAATATTTAACTGGGGTCTAAAATATTTTTTAATTGTATTTAAATTTTCATTAAAAACCCATCTACCAACATCATCATCATCAATTGTATATGGGTTTCTTACAGGAATTGCAAAATCCATTCTTAATATAAAATATTCAAAGTTTAACCTAAGACCAAATCCTCCACCAATTGCTATTTCATTTATTACATTATTCCATTTAAATTGGCCACCTGCTCTTGAAGAATCATAACCCATAAGCCATATATTCCCAAAATCCATAAACATAGCTCCTTCTAACCATTTTGAAAGAGGGAATCTATATTCTAAATTACCCTCAAATTTAATATCTCCAATTTTATCAAAATTTCCATCTTCCTCAAAATATATACCTGGTCCAATAGACCTAGCTCTCCAAGCTCGTAAGCTGTTAGAACCTCCAGCAAAAAAACTTTTTTCAAATGGTAAAGCCTCTTTGAAATTATTTCTAGGAATTCCAATTCCTGAAAAAAGTCTGTAAACCATTTTAGACTCTTTTAATAGAGATTGATAATAGCGAAGGTCCAATGTAGCTTTTTGAAAATGAGCATATCTTATTCCAAGAAAATTATAACTATTAGTGAGGGTGTTTTTTTCTTTTTGCATTAATTCATGCATTCTAAATAAAGCTCCTCCTGCGGATTCAAAAGTAGTTTTACAATAAAAAGCATTGGCATTATAATTTAATTTTTGATTGTTAAACTCAAAAGAAAAAACACCACCAGCTACAACATGATCTTGAAAACTAGCAGAAATATAACTATCATTGAAATTGTCAATTATTTCTTGAAATTCTGAGCTAATATCAACGTCTACAACACTTATTAAAAAAGGATTGATATGCCAAGTAATATTTTTTTTCTCATGAAAAATCCAACCAAATGAAAATTCCTGATTAATCCTATCATAATCGGGTCTCTCACGAATATTGAAAGCACCAGTGAATTCAGTTAATGGATTGATATGCTTTTTTAAATTTCCTAATTTATTAATAAGAAAATATTTGGGTAAATAAAAATGGAATTCAGGACCAATTTCTCTTGTATTTATATTATTAGGAATATCAGACATCTCATCATCAGTTAATAATAGTTGGATTTCAAAACTACTTTTTAAAGAAATTAATAGCCTTTCACCTGCATGAAATAAATTATTATGGACATAATCGAAACTGCCTTGAAAACCAAATAAACGTTCGTTATTAGTTCCATCTAACGAAAAGGAAATATTTTGTGCTTTTGCAGGGTTTAAATCAATATTTCCGATAAGATGATTATTTCCAATAGTATCAAAGCCAATATTTACATAATTAAATAAACCTAATGAGATTAATCTTTTATAGGTTTGCTCTGCATAATCATATCTATATAAATCATCTTTTTTTAATAAAATAGATTTTTTGAAAATCTTTTTCTTGAATTTAATTGATTGATAATTGTAGATGGATAAAAAGGGGGTTATGGAACTATCCAAAAGAATATTTGAATTTAAATTCAGATCAGGCTTTATTCTAACATTTATTTTACTTATGGAATATTCCTTATGATTTAACTCTTGAAATCCGTCTGAATTTGTTTTTTTATAATTTTGAATTCCTAAAGTAAGATTGATTTTTTTGGATGTATTATTACTATCTAAATCAAAATATATAAACTCTTTATTAAAAGAATAAAAACCTCTATTTCTAAGATAATTACTAATCCTATCCCTTTCATAAGATAAATTATCCGTATTAAAAATAGCTCCACTTTTAAGTATAGAATTATTTTTTATGGAATCTAAATATTTAGAAATGGCTTTATCTTCACATAAATACTTAATATCATTCAAATAGGTTGGTTTTCCAATGTCAATGAAATAAGTAATTTCAATTTCTCTATTTTTTTTTTGAGAAAAAGGTGGAATCAGAAATACTATTTTGAAAATAACCTTTATTAAATAAGAATTTAGAAAATTGATCTTTCGAACGAACGGCTTTAAAAGAGCTAAAAATTACAGGTGCTTCCCCTTTTATTTGTAGTCTTTCTCCAAAGACTAATTTTCTTTCTTTAAAATTTTTAAGCTTAGCAGAGCTATCTAAAGACAACAAAAATTCATTTCTTAAATTGATTTTTTCATTTACTTTATCAATTTTGGCTTGCTTTTCATTAACTTTTTTATCAATTCTATCTTGATTTGATAGGTTATATAATGATAAATAAAATCTATAGTTAGAAAAGAGTTTTCTATTAGGTTTTTGAACCAACAAATTATATAAATCTTCTTTTAAAAAATTACTTTCTTGAGATGGGCCAATTAATTCAATATTGACTTTCTTTAATAAATTCTTATCCTCTGGGACATATTTAGATACATTGCATGAAACAAAAGAAAATAAGGAAATGGAAAATAAAATATTTTGAAGAAATTTATATTTGCATAATCTATATTTAATAATTATTGGATTCACCTTACAAAAGTAACAATATGTCCATCAGCAAAAACGAATTAAAAAAAATTAGTTCTTTAAATAGAAAAAGTAAAAGAAAAGAACACGGTTTATTTATAGTTGAAGGTGAAAAAAATTGTAATGAGTTGATAGAAAGTAATTATGAAGTTGAAATAATTTTAGCTACCTCAAAGGTTGTCTCATTATTTCCTGGAGCAATAAAATGCTCTAAAAAAGAACTCGTAAGAATAAGTAATCTTAAAAATACTAGCGATGTAATTGCGGTAAGTAAAATACCAAAAGATTTAAATTATGAAAATGACGACAAACCAATAATTTATTTAGATAACATCAATGACCCTGGAAATTTAGGAAGTATTATTCGTTCTTTAGATTGGTTTGGTTTTAAACATGTTTTTTGTTCGGAGAATACAGTGGATCAATACAATAATAAAACCATTATGGCAAGTATGGGTTCTATTTTTAGAATTCAAGCCCATTACATAAATTATCAAGATTTTCGAAAAAAATTTTCAAAACACAACCTATATATTTCCTCTTTAAATGGTAATAATATTCAAGGAATTCAATTAAAAAAGAAAGCTATAATGGTTATTGGGAGTGAATCTAACGGAGTTTCAGATGAAATTGAAAATGAGAATCATCAAGCTGTAAAAATACCCGGAATGGGAAAAGCTGAATCTCTAAATGCTGGAGTAGCAACAGGTATTATATTACATGAAATGATTAATGGCTAACCTTCAAAAGTGAATGAAAGTGTCCAAACTTTTGATCTTAAAGATTGAATGGAACTTTCAAATACATTAGGAACTTCTCCTTCAAATTGTCCAACTCCATTTTCATCTATTATTAATTTATCTTGGTTTAAATAGAGGAGATTTTTCATTCCAACTGCTAATTTTAATTCAATGCCCAATTTAAAGTAGTTTAAGAATAAATCAATACCTCCCCCAACTTCTGTCCCAAAATCAGTTTTAGCTAATTTAATTACCTGTTCTTCTAAACCAACGCCATTATTGACATCTATGTTAGAGGTCATATCAATTCCGTATCTAAAACCAGTAATTCCATACATAGCAAAATTATGTATACGATTGGTTCTAAATTTAAATAAAATTGGGAAATCTAAATAAGTAGAATTCATTTGCTTAATATAAGTAGTTTCTATACTGGAGTTTGGATCAAGATAGGTGAATTCAATATCTCTTTCAAGAAAAGATAAAGTAGGAAGCACAAATCTTATTTTAAAATTAGGATTAACATTAATTGAAGTGACTACTCCAAGAGAAAATCCTGGCTTTCCTAAAACTAAAATAGATTGTAGAGAATCATTGTTTCCAGGTGGTAAATGGGTAAAACTTTTTTCTAAATTAAATCCAGAATTGTTATTACTAAGAGCAAAACCAAAATGAAAAAACTTATCATCAAACTGACCCAAATTATCAGACTGGCCAAAAATACTGTTAAAATTTAGTAGTAATAATAGGAATAAAAAAAGTGATTTTTTCATTATAAGTTCAAATATAATAAAACAGTTTGTATTGATTATTTAAAAGCTGAATATAAAGTTGAAATACCTCCACTAAGTGTCTTAAATGAGGATGAAGAAAAACCAACTTTTTGTAGTTTTTTTATAAAATCTTCTCCTTCAGGAAAAGCATTAACAGATGCAGGTAAATAATGGTAGGCTGATTTGTCTTTTGAAATTAAAGAGCCTAAGGAAGGTAAAATGAATTTTGAATAAAATGAAAAAAGTTGTTTGATTGGAAATTTTTTGGGTTTGGAAAATTCTAAGATGTATATGCCACCACTTGGCTTTAATACTCTTTTAATTTCATTTAAGCCTTTGGTTAAATTTTCAAAGTTTCTGACACCAAAACTAACCATAACAGCATCGAAAAAATCATTTTCAAATGGAAGATTTTCTGAGTCTCCTTGGATAAACTCCAATTTGTTTTGTAGAGATTTTTTTTTTATTTTTTCTCTACCAACTTCTAGCATTCCATTAGAAATATCTAAACCAATAATTTTTTTAACCTTTATTTTTTTTTCCGCAGCAAAAGCTAAATCTCCAGTGCCTGTGGCAACATCTAAAATAAATGCAGGATTTTTTTCAGCAATAAGATTAATAGTTTTTCTTCTCCAAATGTGATCAATTCCAAAACTCAAAAAATGATTTAAGAAGTCATATTTAGCTGAGATATTATCAAACATTTTTTCAACTTGCTTTTTTTTAGATAAATCTGAACTATCGTAAGGCTTTACAACTTTTTGCATATGCAAATTTAAAATTACCTAATTAACTGGGAAAATGTTTAGCAATATTTTATTTAAAATATTAAATAATTAATCACTAAAAATACACTTTCTTTCTTTTGGCTATCATATTTATTATTTTTATAAAAAAAAGTGATCATATTCACATAAAACTATTTCTATGAAAAAATTTATATATGCATTTTTATTTCTACCAGTCATCGGATTATGTCAAGATAATTTCAATAACTACAATGAAATAATTAATGAACTAAAAACAAACGTAAAAGATGATAAAAAAAAGAACAAAGTTCACAGAATAGAAGTTGGTTTAAATGGAGGTTTAAATTTTGCTGAAATAGCTCAAGATGTTACAAATAATGATTTTTCATTAGATAATAAGCTTGGCGCTCTTTACGGAGGAACTATTGTATATAATTTTAATAGATTTCTATGTATAAAAGGTGATTTTGATATTGCCAGTAAAGGTTTTCAAATGTCAAATGTTGAATTTGAAGGAACAGAAGGGGCAGTGCAAGCAATTAAAACTGGAGATGTAAAACAAATGATCAATTATTTTGACATTCCTGCATTTTTTCATTTAGGGTTTGGAAAAAAATTAAAATTTGATATCAATTTTGGTCCGTATTTTGCTTTTTTATTAAAGAATAGATCTCAGCTAGTTGACGTTGATGGAAATGAAGTTGCATTAACAGATAATGCTTTTGACTTTAGTGTAGATAACTTATCTAAAATTGATTGGGGATGGGTTGGTGGAGCAGGAATTGATTATTATATCACAGACAAAATATCAATTGGTTTTGATTTTTTAATTGAACAAGGACAAAAAATACTTAATGGAGGAACTACTTTTGGTGATTTTAGAAATAGGTCACAAGATTTTGACTTTGGTGTGAATTTTTTATTAATTGAAAAGAAAAGTAAAAAACTATTTTAGTTAAATGAGTAAAAAATTTAAACACATTTCTAAAAGTTCTGAGAAATTTTTAGAAAAATACCTCAATACACCCTCTCCTACTGGATTTGAAAGCGCCGGACAAAAAGTATGGTTAGATTATATTAAACCATACATAGATTCTCATATTGTTGACACCTATGGGTCAGTTGTTGGAATTATTAATCCAGAAGCAAAATATAAAGTAGTTATTGAAGCACATGCTGATGAAATATCTTGGTTTGTTCATTACATAACTGATAATGGATTTATTTATTTGAGAAGAAATGGTGGTAGTGACCATCAAATTGCTCCTTCTAAAAGAGTAAATATTCATACTGATAAAGGAGCTGTTAAAGCAGTTTTTGGTTGGCCTGCCATACATACTAGACTTGGAGGGACTAAAGAGGAACCTCCAAAAACTGATAATATTTTTTTAGACTGTGGCTGTAAGAACAAAAAGGAAGTTGAAGCACTTGGAATTCATGTAGGTTGCGTCATCACCTATGAGGACGAATTTATGATTTTAAATAAATCTAATTATGTAGGTAGAGCACTCGATAATAGAATGGGAGGATTTATGATTGCCGAAGTTGCCAGACTTTTACATGAAAATAATATAAAACTTCCTTTTGGACTTTATATTACCAACGCAGTTCAAGAGGAAATTGGACTGAGAGGTGCTCAAATGATAGCTGAAAGAATTAAACCAGATGTAGCTATAGTAACTGATGTTTGTCATGATACTAATACCCCTATGATTAAAAAAATTGTAGAAGGAGATTTATCTTCTGGAAAAGGACCTGTTTTAAGTTATGGACCAGCCGTTCAAAATAACCTGCTTAAGTTTATTATAAATGAAGCTAAAAAGAATAAAATTGATTTTCAAAGATTAGCAGCTTCAAGAAGCACAGGAACTGATACAGATGCTTTTGCTTATTCAAATATGGGAGTTGCCTCAGCTTTAATCTCTCTTCCTCTAAGATACATGCATACTACAGTAGAAATGTGTTCAAAAGATGATGTAAACTCTGTAATAGAGCTAATATACAGATCATTATTATCTCTTAAAAATGGTCAAACTTTTAATTACCTAAAGTAAATGCGCCAAAGACCTAGAAGGAATAGAAAATCATTTGCTATTAGAGAAATGGTTGCAGAAACAAATCTTAAAATAGAGGATTTAATATATCCATTATTTTTATTTGATGGCAAGAATCAAAAAAAAGCTATTGATTCCATGCCTAATTGTTTTCGTTGGACGTTAGATCTAATGCTCAAAGAAATTGAAAATTGTGGTAATTTAGGGATCCAAAATTTTGTGTTATTTCCAGCAATAAATGATCAACTAAAAGATAAAAAAGCAACTTACAGCTATGATCCTAATAACTTTTATCTTAAAGCCATAGAAACTATTAAAAAAAAGTTTCCTGAATTTACTTTGATGAGTGATGTTGCTATGGACCCCTACTCTTCTGATGGACATGACGGATTATTAATCAATGGAGAAATTAATAATGATGAATCCATCCCTATTCTGTGTGAAATGGCGCTTGCTCAAGCAAGAGCAGGAATAGATATTATAGGCCCTTCAGATATGATGGACGGAAGAGTTGGCGCCATAAGAGATACTTTAGATGAAAATAATTTTACCCAAACAAGTATAATGAGCTATACAGCAAAGTATGCTAGTGCTTTTTATGGTCCTTTTAGAGATGCTTTGGACTCAGAGCCAAAATTTGGTGATAAAAAAACTTATCAAATGGATCCTAGAAATAAAACTGAAAGTCTTGTAGAAGCTGAATTAGACGAGCTAGAGGGAGCAGATATTTTAATGGTGAAACCAGCCCTAAGCTATTTAGATGTTATTAATACAATAAAAGAGAACTCCAACTTACCTATAAGTGCCTATAATGTAAGTGGTGAATATTCTATGGTTCATGCTGCAGCTTCTAACGGTTGGTTGAATTATGAAGATACATTTTTAGAAGTTCTTACAAGTATTAAAAGAGCTGGAGCAGATATAATATTGACTTATTTTGCTAAGGACTTTGCAAAATTAAAGAATTAGTTTTTTCTAGTGAAAACAAAATTTAATTCATCTGATTTGATGGAATTATATTGATAATTTAATTCCTCATACTCTTTTAACTGCTCTAGATTTGTTAATTTATTTTGTAAAATAAAGTTAGCCATACTCCCTCTTGCTGCCTTGGAATTGTTAGCTATTACTTTTAACTTCCCATTAGAATCTTCTAAAAAAGTACAATTAATTATTTTATCAAAATAAGAATATTTATTTATAACCTTAAAGTATTCATTACTAGCTAAATTGATGATGGGTTTATCCGAATTGAATTCATTTAAATAATTTATAATATCTTGATTCCAAAAGTCATATAAATTACTAAAGCCATCAATTAATTTAAATTTTAAGCCCATTTCAAGTCGGTATTTCTCAACCCTATCGTATGGCTTAAGCAATCCATATAGGCCACTTAAAATTATCAAATGACTTTGGGCATGAAATGCAGTATCATTACTCCAATTTTGAGCATTTAAGTATTTGAAAGCTGTTCCAAAATAAGTTAAAACGGCAGAATGTTTTTCATTATTACTATTTCCCCATTCATTTAAATCATAATAAGTTTCGTCTGCAAGATTATCACTTAGCTTCATAAGGTTTTGTAATTCCTTCTTGCTTAGTTTTCTTAGAGCGGAATTAATTAATTTTGCTTTACTCTTGAAGTATGGTTTTGAGTTTTCAAAAGACTTTAATTCAATAGTTGGTTGAATCATTGTTTTGGTAGGAGATAATAGAATATACATAATATTAGGTAAGTAATTTAAGATAATTATCTTCTCTAAAAGGAATTACATCCGTTTGATTTGGAGTTAAGCAATATTTAATGTCTTCATTTAAATTTAATTTTTTCAAACGTTTTCTATGAGAAGATGCTTTAAGAAATCCGAAATAATTTGATTTAGCAGAAAGAAATAGATATCTAGCAGCTACTGTAGAGTCATTACTAGTTTCAAATTTTTTTGAATTTAACAATTGGTCACTTATGGCACCAGCACAAATAGAATCTTCCAAACAAAATTTATTTTGCCAACCAGATCCAAGCAACAATACATTCTTATTTAAATCAATTAAGTACTTACAGAGAGCATCTAAATTTAAAAATGATCCAATTAAAAGTTGTTTACTTTTATCTGTAACATTAATGGCTTTAGTCCCATTTGTAGTGGTAAGAACGAGTGTTTTACCCATCAAATTATCATTCATATAGCTTCTTGGAGAATTACCCAAATTAAACCCTCTAACAATTTCTCCTTTTCTTTCTGCTGCAACATGATAACCCTTTTTTAAATAATCATCAGCCTCATTAATAGAACTTACAGGTATAATTTTGTTAACTCCATACTGAAAAGCAGTACAAATTACAGAAGTTGCTCTCAGTACATCAATAGCAACTACGATATCAAAACCTTCAGCATATAACGGAAAAAGATTTGGAGTAAAACAAATTTCAACTTTTGGTTTAGAAATCATTCTATCTTGAAAAAAGGCAGTTTAACAATTTTTGCAGGTATAGATTTGTTTCTAATATTTATAAAAATACTATTTCCAAAGTTTGAGAAATTTGAATTAACATATCCCATCCCTATAGCTTTCCTAACAGAGGGACCCATAGTTCCAGATGTGACTTTTCCAATTAGTTTTCCGTCAGCATTCGTAATTTCATAATCTTTTCTTGGAATTCCTCTTTCTAATAATTCAAAAGCTACTAATTTGTTTTGAGTTCCTTGAAGTTTGTGGTTCTGAATAATATCTTTTCCAATAAATTCTTTATTAAATTTTGTTACCCAAGATAAACCTGCAGAAATAGGAGAAGTATGATCATTAATATCGTTTCCATACAAACAATATCCCATTTCTAATCTTAATGTATCTCTAGCTGCTAATCCAGTAGGAAGAACATTATATTTAGGACCAGAACTAAATATTAGATCCCATATTTCTTCAGCATAACTATTGGGAACATATAATTCAAAACCACCAGAACCAGTATAACCTGTTGCAGAAATAATAATATCATTATAACCTGCAAAGTTTCCCTTTTGAAAATGATAAAATTTTATTGCTGATAAATTTAAATCAGTATAATTCTGTAAAAGTTCGACAGCTTTAGGACCTTGTACTGCAATTAGTGATAAATTTTCCGAGATATTAGATAGCTCAGCACCCATAGTATTTTGAATCGAAATCCAATTCCAATCTTTTTCAATATTTGAAGCGTTAACAACAAGCATGTAATGATTTTCTTCAATCATATAAACCAACATATCATCAACAATGCCTCCTTCAGAATTAGGAAGGTAACTATATTGAGCTCTTCCAGGAAAAAGAGTTGATGCATCATTACTAGAAATTTTCTGAATTAATTTCAAGGCATTTTCTCCTTTTACTATAAATTCTCCCATGTGTGAAACATCAAAAACTCCAACATTATTTCTAACATTAATGTGCTCTTGATTAACTCCTGAATATTGAACAGGCATTTCATAACCAGCAAAAGGAACCATTTTTGCCCGTAGTTCAATATGTTTATTATATAGTGCTGTTTTTTTCATGATTATTTCATTAATGAAGTATATAAATTAAAATAAGTTTCTTTTACTACGTTTTTAGAATAATTTTTTTCTACAGAATCTCTTCCTTTAGCACCTACTTTTTTTCTTAAATTTTTATTCTCTATTAAATTTGATAAAATTTCCAGCCATTCTGATGATTTATTTGCAAGAAAGCCATTTTTACCGTTTTGAATAATTTTTTTATTCATTCCTACTGCTGACATTACTGTAGGAATTCCTACAGACATATATAATAATCCTTTCATACCACATTTTCCTCTAGACCACTCATTATTAGGAATTGGCATAATACCAATATCAAAAGAGTTAAATAATTCAACTTCTTTTTTATTTTCCCATTTAACTCCTTTAATTCCTAGTTGTTTATTATGATATTGCTCATCCCCGATTAAAACAAATTCAATTTTATTTTTAAACTTCTTTTTAAGCTCTAAATAAACATCTGTAATCATTTCAAAGTGCTTAACAGTTGTATGACTACCAACCCATCCAATTTTAACAATATCTGATTTAGAAGAAGTTACAATTGGTTTATAAAGATCTGTATCTACAGTTGATGGAATAATAGTTACATTGGGATTAATTTTTCTAGCAAAATTAGCTAGATATTCATTTCCACAAGTAACATGTTTACAAAGAGGAAGTATTTTTTCTATTTTTTTTTCATCTTTTAAGAAAGATATCTTTTTGTTGACTTCTGAAACATCTTTAACCCAAATAGCATCATCAAAATCATATACAATTGGAATGTTATTCTTAGAAATATATTTTTCGAAATAAATAGACTTTGTTGGAAGAACTTCTCTATAAATAACAATTAAATCATATTGATGAATTTCACTTGTATGTATCCATCTTCTTTTATAAGAATTTAATCCAATTTTAATTTTTTTTAGAATGCTTTTTGAATGATACAAAGCAATTTCATCTTTCTCATTAATGATATTAGCTAAAAAACATTGTATCCCTTTTAGTTCTAAATAATCAAAAAACTGCTCAAACCTATATCTCTGACCCGGACTTCTATCTATTCTATGATGTGCAAGAAATAGGATTTTTTTCAAAACTTATATTAAAAAATTAATTGGTAAAATTAAAAATGATTTTGTAATAAAAAGATTAAAGCAATTGAATACTTTTATTTAGTATTCTTATAATCAATTTTAGAAGAAGATTTTAAAATTTATATTTGTATTAATATGATTCCTAATTGGTACTTGCCTAAAAAGTTAATTTTACTTTTTGATATATTATTAACCATTACATCACTACTTTTAGCTTACTTAATTAGATTTGATTTTATTGATTTTTATGATCTATTCTGGATTAAGGAATATGATAGTGTCCTAACTGGTGTACCATCACTTATTTTAATTAGATATTTAACTTTTTTAATAGGAAAAACTCATAAAAGTATAATCAGACATTTTTCAAATGATGATGCCCTAAGAATTTTTTACACTATATCTATAGGAACTATTATTATAAGCTCCATATCTATTATAAAATTTAAATTTCATGATGGATCTGTTCTTTTACCAAAGTCTGTTATTATTATTGAGTATTTAGGAACGTTGTTTTTACTTACGTCCTCAAGATTATTTGTCAAACAATCATTTACAAATCGTAATAAAAAAGGTGGTGAAAAAATAAACGTTTTGATTTATGGATCAGGTAAAATGGGTATTATTACAAAAACTACTTTGGAAAGAGATGAAGGAAATTCTTATAATATTGAAGGTTTTATCGATGACGACCCTCAAAAAGAGGGTTTATTAATCGATCGAAAATCAATTATTCATCCTAAAAATTTAAATGCTCAACTCACTAAGCTTAAAATAAATACTGTCATTATTGCTATTAAAGACCCTTCAACTGTAAATAAGAAAAAATTAATAGATACTTGTCTAAAAAATCAAGTTAAAGTAAAAACTGTTCCTTCTGTAGAAGATTGGTTTGATGGTAATTTTTCACCACAACAAATAAAAGATGTAAATATCAACGATTTATTGGGAAGAAATCCTATAGAGTTACCTAAAAAAAATATTCAAAAAGATATACAAAATAAAACTATTCTAGTTACAGGTGCTGCTGGATCAATAGGAAGTGAAATAGTAAGACAGTTATTAAACCTACAACCCAAAAAAGTGATTTTATTGGATCAAGCTGAAAGTGCATTATACGATTTGAACCAAGATCTAATTATAAAAAATAAATCAAAAAATATTGAAATAATTGTTGGAGATATTACAAGGAAAGAAAGAGTAACTAATATTTTTAAATCATACCATCCAGAAATTATTTTTCATGCTGCTGCCTATAAACATGTTCCATTAATGGAAAATAACCCTACTGAATCTATTAGAACTAACCTATTAGGAACTAAGATTATAGCTGACCTGGCTGTAGCGTATAATATTCAAAAATTTATTTTAGTATCAACTGATAAAGCTGTAAATCCAACCAATGTAATGGGAGCTTCTAAAAGATCAGCTGAAATGTATTGTCAAGCCTTAAATCAAGAACACAAAACCAAATTTATAATAACAAGGTTTGGAAATGTTCTTGGAAGTAACGGGTCCGTAATTCCTTTATTTAAAAAACAAATTAACGGTGGAGGACCAATAACTGTAACTCACCCAAATGTAACAAGATTTTTTATGACTATAAAAGAAGCTTGTCAACTTGTTCTAGAAGCCTCTTCAATGGGAGACGGTGGGGAGATTTTTGTGTTTGATATGGGAGAGAGTATTAAAATAATTGACCTTGCACATAAAATGATTCAATTAGCTGGACTGGAAATTGATAAGGATATTAAAATTAAAATAATTGGTTTAAGACCAGGAGAAAAAATGTTTGAAGAAACATTAAATATAAACGAAAGCACTTCAAAAACTCATCATCCTAAAATTTTAATAGGAAAAGTTTCAGTGGTCAATTTATCAGAAATTAATAAATCGATTGAAAAATTAATAATGTTTATTAAAACTCAACAGAATGATGAAATTATCAAACAAATGAAAGAGATTATTCCAGAGTACGTAAGTAATAATTCTGAATTCAGTAAGTTTGATAATTAGAATTTAATCAGCAATGCTTAATGCAAAAATATATTTCCATCAATTAAAATTTACAGTCCCAGGAGGAACCTCAAGAGGCATTTTAAAAATTAGACCTTCTTGGTTTATCAAAATATTTAAAGAAAATAATCCATCTATTTTTGGATTAGGTGAATGTGGCCCAATTGAGGGACTAAGCATAGATTCTTTTAAAGATATTCCTGAAAAGCTGAATGAAGTTGTTAAAAATATTAACCATCTCTCACAATTGGATTTATCTGCCTTCCCAAGTATTCAGTTCGGAATTGAAAATGCTTTTAATGATTTGCATAACGGAGGAGAAATGGTGATTTTTAAAAATTCTTTTCTGAACGGAAATCCGATCAAAATAAACGGACTTATATGGATGGGAAACAAAGATTTTATGTTAAAGCAAGTTCAAGAAAAAATAGAAAATGGTTATTCATGTCTTAAACTTAAAATTGGAGCCATTAATTTTGAAGATGAAATTTCAATTATTAAGAAAATCAGAAAAAAATTTAGCTCTGATGCGCTAGAAATAAGAGTTGACGCTAATGGAGCATTTAAAAATGATGTATTATTAAAACTTGAGCATTTAGGTAGACTAAAAATTCATTCAATAGAACAACCTATAGCCACAAACCAATGGGATAAAATGAAAAAGTTGTGTAAAGAAAGTCCAATTCCAATAGTTTTAGACGAAGAGCTAATAGGAATAAAAAACAATAAAAACGAACTTTTAAGTTATATTAAGCCTCAATATTTAGTACTCAAACCTACATTATTAGGTGGTTTTAAAAAGACCAGAGAATGGATTAATGAAGCCAATAAGAGAAATATTAAATGGTGGGTAACCTCCGCTCTAGAGTCAAATATAGGTCTAAATGCAATATCACAATTCTGCTCAGAGTTTAAGTTAAAACTTCCTCAAGGTTTAGGTACTGGTCAACTTTACACTAATAATTTCAGATCTCCATTGTTTTTAAAGGGAGAAATGATTTATTACCAAAATCAAAAAAATTGGGACTTGTCATTTTTCAATTGATATGTTAGAGACTAATTACAAAGACATATTTAAAATTGATAGAAATAAATTAGACGAAATTGACCCTGAAATATATCAACTTTTAGAGTTTTGGAAATCCAATAAAAATGAAATTTTGGTTAGTACATCTGGATCAACAGGGATACCAAAAGAAATAAAAATTTCAAGACAACAATTAATAAATAGTTCGAAAGCAACTTTAAGATATTTTAAGCTCAAAGAAAATTCAACATTTTTAAATTGTCTACCAGTAAGATATATTGGTGGAAAGATGATGATTATTAGAGGAATAATTGGAAAAGCAAATTTTGTTTTATGTAAACCATCAATTAATCCTGTAAGAAAGCTTCAGAAAGAAATTGATTTTATGGCTATAACTCCGTTACAGCTAGATAGTTTATTAAAAAACATTACCATATTTAGTAAAATTAGACTGGTTATTGTGGGAGGGGGTAAAGTATCTGAAAATCTAATTGAACAACTTCAAGATATTCCATACGATTGTTTTGAAACCTATGGAATGACTGAAACAGTATCTCACATTGCTGTAAGAAATTTAAAGAAACCTACTGAAAACAATCCTTTTAAATGCTTAGAAAATAATTCAGTAACTACCAATTCTAATGACCAATTAGTAATAAATTCCAAACACTTAAAAATATCAAGTTTAACTACAAATGACATAGCTAAAGTTACTGGTAATAAGTATTTTACAATAAATGGAAGAGTTGATAATATTATTAATTCTGGAGGTTTTAAAGTTAGTTCTGAAAATATTGAAGAATTGCTCTACGAAAACTTTCAAAATAAATTATTTTTTATAGACAAAATAAAATGTGATAAATTAGGAGAGAAAATAATTTTAATTGCAGATAAGAAAATTAAATTGGAAGAATTAGTTATGTCAATTCAAAAAATTAAGGATAAGAAAAAAAGACCTAAAGAGATCTATTTCACCAAACACTTTTTTTACAATGAAAATCAAAAAATTGACAGACCCAAAACTAAAACAAAAGCTTTGTCTTCAAATATCATTCATAAATTAAATTAAAAACTTTGAAAATTTATCTTTCGTTTCTTTGTGTTTCTTTATTAGGCCTATGGAAATCCACTAATCACGAAACTTATATTTCCATCTCAGAAATTAGAATTTTAAAAGAAGGCAAGATAGAATTAAGCTTAGAATTGATTGCTCATGACTTTGAATATGTGTATCAAAAGAGTAATTTAAAAGAAATCAAGTCTGTTTACAATGAAGANTTAGAATATTACGATAACAACTTACTGAAAGAATTTATTTTTAATCATTTTACTCTTACTGAAAAGAACAATAAAATTGATTTAAAAATAATAGGTAATGAAATAAATCTTGATGGAATATTAATAATTTACATTGAAGGTAATTGCAAAAAAAATCTCAAAGAATTAACCGTATTCAATGATTTACTAGTTAATTGGTTTCCGAATCAACAAAACATTGTAAATTTGAATGGTGAATTAAAATCAAGTTTCACATTTAATAAAAATATCAAAACACATGTTTTTCAATAAATATTATTCATTAGCCTTTATGATAACTATTCCTGCCATTTTGTTTGGTCAGAACCCTAATCTAAATTACAATAAGTTTAAGCAACTTAAAGAAGAGGTTGCTACTCCTAATGTATACAGAACTGCTTCGGGCGCTCCAGGNCATCAATATTATCAAAATGAAGCTGATTATGTAATGAATATTTTTTTAAACGATCAAAATCAAAAACTTACTGGTTCNGAAACTATTAAATATCATAATAACAGCCCTGATCAATTAGAATATTTATGGATTCAATTAGACCAAAATAAAAGAGCTCAAAACTCAGATAGTTATAAAATTCAAACTGGTGATATTAAATCTATAGATACAAGAAGTATTAAAAATATGGATCCAGAATTTGAAGGTGGATTTAATATAACTTCTGTTACCAATAGCGATGGCTCTCCTCTTTCCTACACGATTCACCAAACTATGATGAGAATCAACTTGAGCAAACCTCTTTTACCCAAAGAAAGCTTTGAATTCAATATAGATTGGTGGTACAACATTAATGACCGANTGGAAATTGGAGGCAGATCTGGATACGAATATTTTGAAGAAGATAATAACTATCTATATACCATTGCTCAGTTCTTCCCAAGAATGTGTGTTTATAATGACACTGAGGGTTGGCAAAANAAACAGTTTTTAGGGACTGGAGAGTTTACTTTACCTTTTGGAGATTATGATGTTAAAATTTCTGTTCCNACAGATCATATTGTAGCGGCAACTGGGGAACTTGTCAATGCTAAAGAAATTCTAAGTTCTGAACAAATTGAAAGACTTGAAAAAGCAAAAAACAGTGAAAAAGAGCCTGTATTTATCGTAAATGAAAAAGAAGCTATAAAAAATGAAAAAGGAGTTAAAAAAGGAATAAAAGTATGGCACTATAAAGCTGAAAATGTAAGAGATTTTGGATGGGCTTCTTCAAGAAAATTTATTTGGGATGCTATGATCGTAAGACAACCCTCCAAAGATGTTCTTGCTATGTCATTTTATCCAAAAGANGGTAATCCTCTATGGGAGCAATACAGCACAAAGGTGGTTGCCCATACTCTTAAATGTTATTCAAAATATACTTTTGATTATCCTTACCCTGTAGCAATCTCAGTTCATACTAAATGGATTGGAATGGAATACCCAATGATATGTTTTAACGGAGGGAGACCAGAAAAAGATGGAACCTACTCCAAAAGAACTAAATATGGAATGATTGGTGTTATTATACATGAAGTTGGTCATAATTACTTTCCTATGATAATAAACTCTGATGAAAGACAATGGACATGGATGGATGAAGGTCTTAATACCTTTTTACAATATTTAACAGAACAAGAATTTGAAAAAGGATACCCTTCTAGAAGAGGACCAGCTTACAAGATTGTTAATTATATGAAAGGGGATAAAGATAGAATTTCCCCTATAATGACTAATAGTGAGTCTATCCATCAATTTGGAAATAATGCTTATGGAAAACCTGCAACTGCAATGAATATTCTAAGAGAAACCATTATGGGAAGAGAACTTTTTGATTATGCATTTAAAATGTACTCTAACAGATGGATGTTCAAACATCCAAACCCTGAGGATTTATTTAGAAGTCTTGAAGATGCCAGCTCTATTGATTTAGACTGGTTTTGGAGAGGTTGGTTCTACTCAACCGATCATGTAGACATAAGTCTTGACAATATTAAATACTATCGAATAAATGACCAAAACCCTGTTACTAACAAAGCTGATAAGAAAATAAATTTTACTGAAGTTTATAACAAAGATATTTCCAATCAAAGAAATAAACAAATGGTAACTTACAGAGAAAATGACAAAGGATTAGAAGATTTCTACACAACTTATGACCCTTTTAAAGCTACTCAAAAAGAAATCAAAAAATATGAAAAATTTAAAGAGAATTTAAATGAGGATGAACTAGAAATTATTAATTCAAATCAACATTTTTATGAATTGGAATTTTCTAATATTGGTGGATTAGTCATGCCAATAATATTAGACTTTACTTTTTCAGATAACACTAATAAAATTGTAAAAATCCCTGCTGAAATATGGAAGAAAAATAGTTCACAAGTCACCAAGGTATTTGCTTTTGATAAAGAGGTTAATTCAGTTGAATTAGATCCGTTTATGGAGACTGCAGATACGGATAGATCTAATAATTTTTGGCCTCCCAAAATGGAACCTTCTAAGTTTGAACTTTATAAATATAAAAATAGACGTTCAAGACCATCTGATAATCCAATGAAAAAAAAGAAATAGAGCTGCTGAGACGCTCATAACTCAATCCTTAAATTCATCATTAAAATTTCAGTTTTAATCCAACGAAGAAGTTGATTCCTGCTTGGTTAAAAGCTCCTATTTGGTTGAAACTATTAGCTCCCTCAGCATTTGAATAGCTATCATATAAAGTCGGATCTCCTGTAGTATTAAATCTGTAAACCCAAGCATTAGAAATATAGTTCTGATTAAATAAATTTCTAACCCATGAACTAACTATAATTTGCTTAAACAATTGTGTTTTTAGACTATAATTAATCCTCAAATCATTCACTAAGTATGCATCTAACTTGGCATATTCACTTGATGTATTATCAATGAACTGCTCTCCAACATATTTAGATACTAATGCAAAGTCAAGAGTACCATTCTTTTCTGATTTAAATGGTGAAAAAACCAATTGACATCCACCAATAACAGATGGAGAGAAAGCTATATCAGTGTTCGTATGAACTACCTCATCTAACCCCCCAGTATCCCAATTATCTACAAATTCTCTAAACTCTGCAATTTTATTTTGACTTAAAGTAGCATTAAACTTCCATATTAATTTATCTACTAACTGAATGGCACCATTTAGCTCAAGACCTCTTCTAAAGCTATTTGGAATGTTTACTCTAACAGCAGATCCTACATCATTTAATTCACCTGTTAAAATTAACTGATTTCTGTATTGCATATTATAAAAGTTAGCGTTAAAACTTACTTTTTCATCCCTGTATCTGAAACCTAATTCAACATCTAACATATTTTCATGTTCAGGACGATTTAGAGGGGTGGACTCGGTATAATCATCTCTGCTTGGTTCCTTATTTCCAATTCCAGCAAATGCGTAAATGCTTGATTTTTGTTTTGAATTATAATTGAATCCAAATTTAGGATTAAAAAAAGACAACTCTGCAATTTGACTTAGGTCACTTCCATCTTGATCTAAACCAATAAAATCATAACTAATAAATCTTTGTTGTAAATCAACATAAGCACTGATATTTGAATTTATATCATAGTTAAATTTACCATAGATGTTAATATCGTTTTTAGTGGCATCATTATCATAATACCTGTCTCTGATATTACCATCACTTGCATATTGTGACCAAATAACTTCTCCATAGTGACCTCCCAAATATTGATTAGCACCACCACCTACAGTAAATTGAAATTTATCTTTATTGTATTCTGCAGAGTAAACTAGGCCATAAAAATGGTTATCTAACCATCTTCTGCGAATCAAATTAGTCTCTCTTATGGTATCACCTGATATAATAAGATCTTCTAATCCATAATATGAAAATAAATTTTTCCCAAATATGTAATCACTATTATACATTACAGAGTTAAAGTCAGTACCAACATACTGTTCAAAATATCCTTTTCCTCTTGTATAGTGAAATGAGGCGTTTAATTTTAAGTTTTTTTTAGGTTTATTAGTGAAGTGTAACTGGTAATGAGTTTGATTATAATTATCAACTTCATTTTCATAATCGTAGGGATTATAAGTTTGATTACTATCTACATCAGAGTTTAAATAACTTAAAGGAGCACCATACCAAGCTTGATTGGTAATCTCTTGACCTGAAAAAGTTATTGCTTGAATAGAAGTTTTCTCTCCTAAATAACTTCCTGACAAATAATAAGAATTTAAATTTGAAGAAGATCTATCTATAAAACCATCTGAAACGATTTTAGAGAGCCTTCCTTCAAAATTCCATTTTCCATCAATTAATCCAGTACCTAATTTGATAGTATTTTTCAATGTATTGAATGAACCATAACTATTAGCAATTTCTCCATATGGTTTATTAGCATTGACCATACTTAAAGTACTTAAGTTAATACTCGCACCAAAAGCAGAAGCTCCAGTAGTGGAAGCACCTATTCCTCTTTGAATTTGAATATCATCTGTTGAAGAAGATAAATCCGGCATATTAACCCAGTAGGCTCCTTGTGATTCAGGATCATTAAAGGGAATTCCGTTAATTGTTATATTTACTCTTGTTGCATCTGAACCCCTAACTCTAATTCCTGTATACCCAACTCCTGCTCCAGCGTCTGAAGTAGTTACTATAGAAGTTGCTTGATCTAATAGAATGGGTAAATCAACACCATGATTATTTACCTCAATATCTTCATTAGAAATGTTTTCGTGAGCTACTGGACTTTTGTTACTTACTCTTGTTGTGGTTACTTCAAATTCATCTAGATTTATTTTACTAGAATCTGTTTGAGATTTGACGCTGAAAATAATCAGTATACCAATAATTAATAATATATAATTGTATTTCATGATTTTTAGGTTAAATGTGCTCACAGGGAGTAAGAAAACACACGGTTTTTAAACATTTAACATCCTTTCGCCAGCATTATCTGGATCAAGTTGCTTTCTGACATCATTATCAGAAATGGGTATAATCTCAGCTTTTTAAAGCACCCCCTTTTGAGTTATTTGGTAAATGTAAAAATATTTACTAATTGACAATATCATTGATGATAGTTTTTACAGAATTTAGCCTAATAGCTTTATCACCCTTTATAATACGATAATCAACTCCTAAAGATTTAATCTTATTTTCATAAATTTTAAATAATTCTAACCTGTTATTAGGATTTTCTCTTTGAGAATCAAATTCCCATGGAATATCAGAAGAACATAATAAATAAATATTTGGAAGATGCTTTCTAAGATTATCTGAGATAAATGAATGACATTTTTTATATTTAATTTCACACCATATTTCAAGAGTTAATAGATCTGTGTCGGAAATAAAAAAATTCTGGTTACTGTTATAAATTTTGAGTTCATTAGTAAATTGAACTTTAGCAATTTCAAGTATATCTTGGTAATTATAGTCTCTTTTTAAGTTAGCTATATATTCTCTTGCATATTCGTCGACACCTGTAATATTATAAAAGCTTGTTAATTGATTAAAAAGAGTGGTTTTACCGGATGATTCTGGACCTGTAATAATTAATTTTTTCATGCTTTAGAAACCTTTAACTTCCACTCTTTATATCCTAAGTAGGCAATTACTATAAATACCATAAATTGTATAACTCCAATGGGATAATCTTTATGAAAAAATAATGGAATACATAATATATCACCTACAATCCAAAGTAACCAATGCTCTACCCTTTTCCAGGCCATGAGCCACATGGCTACAAAATTAAGAGCTGTAATTACGGCTTCAATAAAAATATATAGTTGTGATGCTTGTTGATCTTGAAAAGGTAATAGAACAAAATAAATTACAAATGAAGAAACTAAGGATGTTATAACAACTAAAATATTTTCTCTATTACTGTTATTTTTAATTAGAACATTAGGATTGTTATCATCATCTTTCCTTAACCAATTATACCATCCATAACCATTCATTAAAAAAAAGAAAAAATTAATTACAGATTGTCCGTAAAGCTTACCAACCCAACAAAGATAAATCCATAATACTACATTAATTATGCCTACGGGATATAACCAAACATTTTCCTTTTTAGCTAACCACACGCTNANTATNCCTGCTAAAACAGCTATTATTTCATAATAAATATTCANTTTTAAATAATCANAAAACGAATATATAAACATTATTAAAACTTANTAATTTAAAATTGTTTAATTATTTATTTGAAAACTTAAACAATTTTGTTTAACTTTGAATTNCAAACAATAAACAAAATGAATAAGACTACTGTTATTCGNAANGAGCATTTTAATTCCGCACACAGANTACACAANCCCAATTGGTCNGATGANAAAAATCTAAGCTTTTATGGTAAATGTAACAATCCTAACTTCCATGGTCACAATTATGATTTAGAAGTCATGGTAACTGGTGATGTNGATNTGGAAAGCGGNTATTTAATTGATATGAAAGTACTTTCTGACATGATTAAAGAAGAAGTTCTTGACGCTTTTGACCATAAAAATCTAAATTTAGATGTTCCTGATTTTAAAAACCTTAATCCAACAGCAGAAAATATAATCGTTGTTATCTACAATAAGCTAAGAAAAAAATTAAACCCAAAATTCGAACTTAAAATTAAACTTTATGAAACTGAAAGAAACATCGTTGTATATCCAGCCTGAAACCTCTTCAGAATTTAATTATGATGAAATTGGTAATGATCACCTAGGAAATCCCTACGATACACCTATAAGATCAGACGCTTTTGACATTTCTAATAATGAAAAAAAAGAAATAATTGCCGAACATTTTAGAGCTATTATGGAAACCCTTGGNTTAGATCTTGATGACGANTCCNTAATGGGAACTCCTTACAGNGTAGCTAAAATGTACGTTGAAGAAATTTTTCATGGNCTCGATCCGAANAATAAACCNAAAATAGCTCTTTTTGAAAATAAGTATCAGTACAACGAAATGTTAGTTGAAAAAAATATTACATTTTATTCCAACTGTGAACATCATTTTGTTCCAATTATTGGAAAAGCTCACATTGCCTACATATCTTCTGGAAAAGTAATAGGGTTATCAAAAATTAATAGAATAGTTGACTACTTTGCAAGAAGACCTCAAGTACAGGAAAGACTTACTAACCAAATTGGAAATGAATTAAAAGATATTTTAGGAACTGAAGATGTTGCTGTAGTAATTGATGCTAAACACCTNTGTGTATCTTCAAGGGGAATAAAAGATGATACTTCTTCAACTACCACCTCNTTCTATTCTGGAAAATTTAAATCAAGNTCTGCTAAAAAAGAATTTCAAAATTATTTAATTTCATGATTAAATTTACCAGTCACTCTGGGATTAACACCCTCAAAGTTACCCAGGTCTTAGATATGTCTATTGATGAAGCTTGGGATTTTTTTTCCAATCCTCAAAACCTTAGTGAAATAACTCCAAAAGATATGGGTTTTAATATTACTTCTGAGATATCTAACCAAATGTATCCTGGTCAAATCATCTCTTACAAAGTATCTCCGGTTTTAGGAATAAAATTAAACTGGGTTACGGAAATAACTCATGTAAATAATAAAATGTTTTTTGTTGACGAACAAAGATTTGGACCATACAAAATGTGGCATCATGAGCATCTTTTTATAAAAAAAGGTAANAAAACTGAAGTTACTGACAAGGTTTCTTTCAAAGCGCCCTTTGGAATAATTGGTAGATTAATGACTCCAGTTTTTATTATACCTCAACTCAAAAAAATCTTTAATTATAGATATAAATTATTAGAAAAAAAATTTAACCATGAGTAAAACTTTAATCGTTGGTGGTACTAAAGGAATAGGACTCCAAATAACCCAATTACTTGATAATAAAGACTGTATTTTATTTAGTAGAGAACGCTATAATGCAATTTCACCAAATCATATTCATTTCCAGTTAGATGTAATGAAGGATGACTTACCAGAAATCAATGAAATAAGCGCAATTATTTATTGCCCTGGNACCATTAATTTAAAGCCATTTAGATCTCTTAAAACTGAAGATTTTCAAAATGATTTTAATGTTAACTTTTTAGGAGCTGTAAAAGTTATTCAACATTATCAAAAAACTTTGTCAAAAGCTGATAATGCATCAATTATTTTATTTAGTACAGTNGCTGTGTCACAAGGAATGACTTTTCATGCATCAATTGCTTCTGCTAAGGGAGCTATAGAAGGATTAACAAAGTCTTTAGCAGCTGAATTTGCTGGAAAGATAAGTGTAAATTGTATTGCACCAACACTGACTGACACACCTCTAGCTCAAGGAATTTTAAGAAATGAAGATGCCGTTAAAAGATCTAATGACAGACATCCTAGCAAAAGAATAAATTCTGCTTCTGATGTAGCTAAAACTGCTGAATTTTTACTTCAAAATAATAATATAACTGGTCAAATAATTCATGTTGACGGAGGAATGTCTACTTTAAAAGTTTAAAAATGACAATTTTTTGGTTTAGGCGAGATTTAAGATTATTGGATAATACTGGTCTTAATTTAGCTCTATTAAAATCTAATGATGTACAACCTATTTTCATTTTTGATAAAAATATNCTTGAGGAGTTACCAAATGATGATCCAAGAGTTAACTTTCTTTACGATGAATTACTAAAGATCAATAATGAACTAAAGACTTNTAATAGTTCTTTAAAAATTTACCATGGAAATCCCTTAGAGGTTTTCAAANAACTTTCTAAAGAAAATCCTGGGATAGTAGTNTATACCAATAGAGACTACGAACCATACGCCATAACTAGAGACGAAGAAATTGACAATTTTCTANCAGAGAATGGATCTGAACTTATTTCTTGTAAAGACCAAGTGATTTATGAAAAAAATGAAGTGGTTAAAAACGATGGTCTACCCTACACTGTTTTCACCCCATTTAAAAATAAATGGCTATCGAAGTTTAAGGATGATGGATTAAGAATACAATCAGAATTAAAATCAGAAAACTTTAATAAATCTAACTATGAATTTCCAAGTATGGAGAAATTAGGTTTTAAAAAATCTTCCATAAAAGTACCTCCTTTTAGTTTGGATAAAGTCTACAAATATGAGGAAACAAGAAATTTTCCATCTTTAGACAGCACCTCTAAAATTGGCCCTCATTTAAGGTTTGGTACAGTCAGTATAAGAGTCATAGTAAATAAGGTTAAAGATCTCAATGATACTTACTTAAGTGAATTAGTATGGAGGGAGTTTTTTATGCAAATACTATGGCATTTTCCTAAAGTAGTTAATGATAATTTCAGGTCAAAATATGACAGCATTAAATGGCGAAATGATGAAGTTGATTTTAAAAAGTGGTGCGAAGGTAAAACTGGTTACCCATTAGTAGATGCAGGTATGCGTGAGCTCAATGAAACTGGGTTTATGCACAATAGAGTAAGAATGGTAACAGCAAGCTTTTTATGTAAACATTTGCTTATTGACTGGAGATGGGGAGAAGCCTACTTTGCTATGAAGTTATTAGATTATGAATTAGCATCAAACAACGGAAACTGGCAGTGGAGTGCTGGAACTGGATGTGATGCAGCTCCATACTTTAGAGTTTTTAATCCATCAGAGCAAATTAAAAAATTTGATAAAGAACACCATTATATCAATAAATGGATTCCTGAACTCAATGACTTTTCATATCCGCAACCCATAGTGGACCACCCAATAGCCAGAAAAAGAGCTATTGAAACCTATAAAAAAGGCTTGGAGGTTGCTTCACAAGCATCTTCCTAAAAAATTAATTTATTGTATTTTTTTAGTTTTTCAAAAAAAAGAAAAATCGTAGATTAGGCCCTCAATAATTTTTATGAAACTTTCATTTATCATTAAAAATACACCCACTAACCAGTTAGTTCGTTATTCTATTCTTTTTTACTGGTCTATATTCTGGCTTTTCAATATTGTAGATAAAATAATTGGTGGGAGTTTATTCCTTTGGGTTGGTAGAGATAGATTTGCTCAATTTCAAAAGTTTTTTGCATCTGCAGGATTAGAATCACCAGCGATTGCCAATTTTGCATTGATCATTGCTGCAGGATTAGAAGTTTTTGCTTTTGTTTTCTTTACTGGAGCATTATTGTATTTTTTAAAGAAAAAAATAGAAACTTCTCGAACTTGGTTTTTCATAGGAATTGTTTTTACACTTATCACTTTTACAATTTTCTCTATTGGAGATCATATTTTTGGAGATAGGTTTGAATTATTGGAACATACTTTGTTTTGGTTTTTAACCCTTTTTTCTTGGGTGGCTTTTATAAGATTAGAGAATAGTTCAGAAACAGAAAAAATGGTAATTAACAAGAAACAGCTAATACTAGTTTCGGTAATTTCTTTGATGTTGGTTTCTACCACTTGCTTTTCCATATTTAGTTATAATTATAATTTTTTTAGCAGAAGAACAGATGCTTTGGTAGCCCAGCCAGTTGGTGAAAATATATATAAAGTTTCTTTTCCTTTTCTTGGTGGAAGTGTTGTTTTTGAAAAAACTATTGACCAGTTTAAATCTGAAAACCCAACTAAAAAAATAAATCATATTTACACCGTTCCAAATCCGCTAAGATTGAAAAAAGCAGATGGTCTTATATTTTACATAATAACGGAGGATAAATGATGAAAGAAAAAAACATATTAAGATTTTCAATTCTCTTTTATTGGACCTTTTTCTGGGGATTGAGTGTTCTTGATAAAATTATTCCTGATGTACATCATTTATGGGTAGGAAAAGATTTCTTTGCATTATTTGTTAAGTTTTTTGGTTCCTTAGGATTAAAAGATCCCATTTTTGCTACAATTGCTTTAGCTTTTGTTTCTTCACTTGAAGGATTGAACTTTATATTTTATTTATTAGCGAGTATTAATTTTACAAAAGGAAAAGAATCTCAATCTCAGAAATGGTTCTTCAGGGGCATATTTACTTCCATAACCTTATTTAGTTTGTTTTCTATTGCAGATCAAGTATTTGGAGATCGTTTTCAACTATTGGAACACGGCTTATTTTGGTTGATTTTGATTGCATCCTGGGTACTATTTAAATATATTTCTAGTTCTGATGGTAAGTTGTTAGAATTCAAAGTAGATAAAGGATTGAAAATTGCAATAGTAATTGGTGTTTTAATTACTGCTGGGGCATCTATTTCCATTTTAGACTTTTCTAGTAAGACTTTTAACAATGTAAGTGCACCAGTTGAAGGAATTGAAGTCATTGAGGATGTATACAAATTTGACTTTCCATTTTTAGCAGATAAATTGGTATGGGAAACCACTATCAATACTTTTAAAGAAAACCATCCAGAACTCAAAATTAACTATATCTATACTGGACCATCAGAGCTTAACTCAAAGAAGAAAACACATATGTTACTATATGTTTTTACTGAAAAAGGGAAATCAATTAAGGATAATTAAAATTGGTTTTTATCGGAAATAAATAGGTAGTCTATTGTAGCTTTTTTCGAAATAAGGACTTCTTTTATAAATAAAATATAGCTGATCCCACTCTGAGTTAGCAAAAGCAGCATCTTCCTTTTTCTTTATTTCATATTCCTTTTTTAGTTTTTGATCATTAACTAAAATCTCTTCAATCTTATCTATAAAAACATAACTAGAAAAATATTCTTTCTGTTGTAAGTAACTATCAAAAAAATTCCAGCTTAAGTAAGCATCTTCCAACTCTGGTTGTAGTACAGAATGAATAAAAAGTGCAGCATCTTGATTAGAATTTACCATCCAGTCCCCTTTCTTTAACTGAATTGGTTCTTTATCTCTTTGGACTTTGACATTTTTT
>NYYE01000059.1 GCA_002686655.1 Crocinitomicaceae bacterium
TTATCAACAATTTAGACCAGATGGTCATTCTATAGATAAAGAAAAATGGGACATAGACAAAGCTGCTATAATTGAAAAAGCAGATGAGGCATTGGAATATTTACAGAGTTTAGAGGATAGTTTAACATAAAATGAAAAGAAACAAACAAGGACAATTAAAAGAGGTAATAAAGCATATTTATTTTTACCACCATGGGAAGATCATGATTTTGCACTTTTGTATTCCCATATGGTTCTTAAAGAAAATGGTTTCGATGTTGTTAATGTTGGAAAAACAATTTCTTTTGAAAGTATATTACAATGCGTTGACAAAATAAAACCTGATATTTTATTTACTACATTTATAGTCGGTCAAAAAGTTACATTATTACAAAAATTTTGCGATGATTTATTTAACCATTCTAAAACAAAATTATTTTTTGCGGGTAATCCTGAACTACTAAGACTTGTCAATACTCACGGAAAGGTATTTTATTCTCTTGATGAATTTGATAGATTCTTTAATAATTCCTCTTTGAATTGAAAAACATTGCTGTAATAGGTTCTGGTTTTGCTGGACTTACTTCAGCCATTGAATTAGCTAGTCTTGGATATCAAGTAACTGTTTTTGAAAAAAACAGTACGGCTGGCGGTAGAGCAAGAAATTTTAAAACAAATGGCTTTACTTTCGATATGGGCCCAAGTTGGTATTGGATGCCAGATGTTTTCGAAAAGTTTTTCAATAAACATGATAAAAAAATAGAGGATTACTACAAGTTGGTTAAGTTGGATCCTGGCTTTTCTGTAATATATTCAAAAAATGACCAAATCAAAGTTCCAGCTTCATTTGATAAACTAGTAGATATTTTTGAAAAAATAGAAAATGGAAGTGGTGAAAAGCTTAAGAAGTTTATTAATAAAGCAGAAAAAAAATATAAAATAGGAATGGACAGCTTGGTTTATAAACCTTCACACTCCGCATTAGAATTCATTAATTTAAAGGTTCTCAAAGGACTTTTTCATCTAAATGTTTTTTCTAATTTCAGATCATATGTGAAAAAATATTTTTCTAACAGCAAATTAACCAGACTCATGGAGTTCCCCATACTATTTCTAGGTGCAACTCCTCAAAATACTCCTGCTCTTTATTCCCTAATGAATTATTCTGGTCTTCATCAAGGCACTTATTACCCAATTGGCGGATTTCATGAAATAATAGTAGCACTTTCAAAATTAGCTAGTGAAAAAGGAGTTGTTATAAATTACAATTCTGTTGTTGAGAATATTTCTGTTTCAAATAATAAAGTTGATAACATAACTGTAAACGGTGATCAATTTGAATTTGACGGAGTTGTCGCTGCTGCTGACTACCATCATGTAGAACAAGTTTTAATAGATAAAAAGTATAGAAATTATAACAGCGAATATTGGGAAAAAAGAGAAATGGCTCCTTCTAGTTTATTATTTTATGTTGGTGTTGACAAAAAACTAAAAAATGTTCATCATCATAATTTATTTTTTGATGAAGATTTTGACCAGCATGCAAAAGAAATTTATGATGAACCAAATTGGCCAAAAAATCCTTTGTTTTATTTAAGTTGCCCTTCAATTACCGATGCAACGATTGCTCCTGAGGGTAAGGAGAACCTTATGTTTCTAATACCACTTGCCCCAGGCCTAAATGATACTAATAAAATGAGAGAAAAGTATTTTAATGTAGTTTTGGAGAGGTTGAAGAAATTAACAGGAAACGATATTAAAAGTAATATAGTGTATAAAAAATCTTATTGTGTCAATGATTTCATGAAAGATTATAATGCATTTAAAGGAAATGCTTACGGTTTAGCTAATACATTAAGACAAACTGCTATCTTTAAACCAGCTATGAGAAATATTAACATAAATAACTTGTACTATACTGGCCAATTAACAGTTCCAGGCCCAGGTGTTCCACCATCCATTATTTCTGGTCAGATAGTGGCACAAGAAATTGATAAACAATTAAAAAAAGCCTCATGATAAATTTGTACCATAAAATTTCTAAAGAAACCAGTAAAAACATAACACAACTATACAGTACCAGTTTTTCTTTTGGAATCAAACTTTTAGACAAGAGTATTCACGATGCGATTTATTCTATCTATGGATTTGTTCGATTAGCTGACGAAATTGTTGATTCATTTCATGATTATCCTAAAACCGAGATGCTTTTAGAATTTAAAGAAGAGACCTATAAATCTATTGAAAGAAAAATTAGTGTCAACCCTGTTCTACATTCCTTTCAAATGGTTGTAAATCAATATTCTATAGATATCAAATTAGTTGATAAATTTCTTCAGAGTATGGAACAAGATTTAGATGATATTCATTATTCTAATGACGCTTACAAAGACTACATTGTTGGTTCTGCAGAAGTCGTAGGCCTTATGTGCTTAAAGGTGTTTGTTAACGGAAATGAAACATTATTCAAAAATTTAGAAGAGTCTGCGAGAAGATTGGGTGCTGCTTTTCAAAAAATTAATTTTTTAAGAGATGTTAAGGCTGACTATCAAGAACTTGGTAGAACATATTTTCCAGGTGTCGATTTAGATAAATTTACACGAATTGAAAAACTAAAAATTGAAGCTGATATACAAGATGATTTTAAGTATGCATTAGAAGGCATCGTGAAATTACCAACTTCTTCAAGACTTGGAGTTTATGTAGCCTACAGATATTATTTCTCTTTATTTAAAAAAATAAAAAAAATATCTTCCGATAAGTTAATGGAAGAAAGAATTCGTGTACCTAACACCAAAAAACTCTACATTACTTTTGAGTCTATTTTTCAAAATCGTTTCAATTGGATTTAATTAATATATCTATTACTATAATTACCTTTTTTTTAATGGAAATTGTTGCATGGTTAACCCATCGTTATATCATGCATGGCATATTTTGGTATTTTCATAAAGATCATCATACAAGAGAAAATAAGGGTTTTTTTGAGAAAAACGACTTTTTCTTTTTGATATTTGCTTTGCCAGGCTCCACTTTCATAATGTATGGTTTAGAAATTGGAATAAATTTTATTCCTTTTTGGATTGGACTTGGCATCACTATTTATGGTGCTGCGTATTTTTTTGTTCATGATTTATTTATACACCAAAGAATTAAAGTCTTAAAAAACACCAAAAACAAATATTTGTTGGCAATAAGAAGAGGGCATAAAGCCCACCACAAAAAGCTTTCCAAACATAACGGAGAATGCTTCGGAATGCTGTTAGTTCCCTTAAAATATTTTAGGCAATTTAAATAGCTTTATGCAAAAATATTCACACCTAACAATACTTTTTTGTTTGGTTTTAGTCCCTTTTATTATCTTCTTTTCAATTTTTTTGGTATTTAAATGACTCAATCATCTTACATCATTCTAGGAGCTGGTGCATCAGGTTTAATGCTTGCTTATCGTATGTCGCAAGACAGAAATTTTGATGATAAATCCATTTTAATTATTGATCAAGTAAAAGATAAGGGAAATGACAGAACTTGGTGTTATTGGGAAGAAGGTGAAGGGGAGTGGGATGATTTGTTATCTAAAAAGTGGTCTAAAGTATTTTTTGGGAGTGAAGATTTTACTAATACACTTGACATTTCACCACATACTTACAAGATGATTAGAAGCCAAAAGTTTTATCATAAACTTTGGAGAAGTATAGAGCAGAAATCCAATTTTATTTTTGTTGAAGACAGCGTTAAAAAATACTCAGAAGTAGAAAATGGAGTAAAAGTTGTTACAAATAAATCAACTTATTTTGGATTGAAACTTCTAAATAGTATTCCAGGTAAAACAGTTTATGAAAAGCAACAAAAATATCCTGTTTTAAAACAACATTTTGTGGGCTGGTTTATAAAAACAAAAACAGACTGCTTTGATGATTCAATGGCTACCTTTATGGATTTCAATATCCCTCAGAATGGTAACACCCGATTTATGTATGTCTTGCCTATTGATAAAAAGACAGCGCTATTTGAATATACTTTATTTTCAAAAGACTTATTAGAAAATTCTGAATACGAAGACGCAATTAAGGATTATTTAAAAGAAAAAAAGGTTACAGACTTTGAGATTTTAGAAAAAGAAAATGGAGCTATACCCATGACCTCTTTTAAATTTCAAGAATTAAACTCTAAAAGTATTCTTAATATTGGAACTGCTGGAGGGTGGACTAAAGCAAGCACAGGTTATACCTTTTATAATACGTCAAAAAAGACAAAAGACTTAGTTGCTTTTCTTAAAAATGAAGATGATTTATCTTTGTTTGCTAAAAGAACAAAGTTTTGGTTTTACGATTTACTTCTTCTTGACGTACTTGCCAACAACAACAAAAAAGGATCTGCATTGTTTGCCTCAATTTTTAAAAAAGTAAACGTCAAAACTATTTTAAAATTTTTGGGTGAGGATTCAAACATTAGAGAAGACCTTAAAATTATTACATCAGTATCGCCTAAACCATTTGTAATGGCTATAGTTAAGCGTTTTTTAAGAATTAAATGACAATAAATTTCAGATTAATTTTTTCTAAATAACCTTGGGAAAGATATAATATAGTCTTTTTAATATGTTTATTAGTGTTAATTAGACATCAAAAAATTAAATATATTACAGATGGAAAATACTAAAAGTATTTTTTAAGGTATTGTTCAGAAAATTTTTTTATTTCATCTCTGCATTTTAAAAATGCTTCTTCAATTTCTAATTCAGTTCCATTAACCTTGGATGGGTCTTTAAAATTATGATGTGTAAAATGTGTCTTTTTCAAGAAAATTGGACAGCTTTCATGAGCATGATCACATACGGTAATTACATGAGTAATATCTTTTTCAAGATATTCATCAATATTATTTGAGGAATGATTACTTATGTCAATATTATCTTTTGACATTATTTCTATTGCTTTTTTATTAACTCCCTCAGCTCTAACTCCAGCACTATAAATATTGGCAGATAGGTTTAATTTTTTTTTGAAGAATTTAAGATATCCTTCTGTAATTTGACTTCTGCAGCTATTTCCCGTGCATATTACCAGTATGTTAAAAATTTTCATCTAAAAAATTATTTATAATCTAAGTTACTATCTTTATCTCATTATTTAAATACTTCATGAAAATCAATACCCCTTTTAGATTTACCATATTTAGTTCACTTTTTTCTTCACTTTTCTTAATTTTTTCAATTTTTTGTATTAATAATTTCGTTCTTGAAGTACAGTCTAATTTTTATATTTATCTATTATTATTTCTATTTTTATTTGCTTTTTCTGTGATTATAACATACTTATTGTTAGAAATATTTATCAATAGAAAAATTCGTCTTTTATTTAGAATGGTTCAGACTTATAAAATGTCTAGTTCAGACTTTAATTTGAATATGAATGAGGATATTTTATCTGCTAGTGAAGTAGAAATATTAAAGCTTGCTAAAAAAACTAACACTGAGTTAGTAAAGTTAAAGTCAGAAGAAAAGTTTAGAAGAGAGTTTATTGGGAATCTAGCGCATGAACTTAAAACTCCTATTTTCAGTATTCAAGGTTACATACTAACATTATTGGAAGGTGGTTTGGAAGATTCATCAGTAAATAAAAAATTTTTAAAAAGAGCTTCAAAAGGGGTAGAAAGAATGAACAAAATAATTATGGATTTAGATATGATTTCTAGGTTTGAATCAGACCGAATTAATATGGATTTTNGTGAAAACAATATTGTTGAAATATGTGAAGAGATTATTGAAAGTTTAGAACTAAAAGCCAAAGAATATANTACNGTATTAAGGNTAGCGAAAAATTATGATAATCCAATTTTAGTAAACTGCGATAAAGATAAAATAGGTCAGGTTATTCAAAATTTACTTATAAACGCAATTAAATATTCTAAAAAAAATTCAGAAGTTATTATACGTTTTACAGATGTTGAGTCTAATTTACTTATTGAGGTCGAAGATAATGGTCTTGGAATAAATGAAAGCCATATTAACCGTCTTTTTGAAAGGTTTTACAGGGTGGATAAGAGTAGGGCTAGAAATGAAGGTGGAACTGGTCTTGGGCTTTCTATTGTAAAACATATTATAGAAGCTCATGGTCATAATGTTCAAGTGCGAAGCACGGAAGGGGAAGGTTCAACTTTTTTCTTTACCTTAACAAAAATTTAAATTATATACGATGAAAAATATTTATAAATCAGGATTTATTTTAATGGTGATTTTATTGGTGTCTAGTTGCTCCAAAAAGGGATGTACAGACCCAATGAGTTTAGCCTATAATATNGATGCTTCTAAAGATGATGGTAGCTGTACTTATCCAGAAAANTCAAAAAAGACNTTAGTATTTAATTCAACTGGAACATGGTGTCAATATTGCGGAGATTGGGGTAAAACTTTTTCTGACGATTTAACAAATGATTTCGCCAATGATGTTCAGATTATTACACTTCATGCAAACGATGATTTTTCTGTAGATGTTGGTTATTCTATGCAATCTCACTTAGATAACATTCATGGTCCTACAGGAGTCCCTCACTTTTATCTTGGTACGGCAGATGTTCCAAATAATTACAATCAGTTAGTTAGTGCTGTTACTGCAGATCTTCTTTTATCGCCTGATGTAAATATGGATTTTAACTTTAATGTAGTAGATGGTAAAATGAATATTAATGTACAATCCGAGCTTTCTAATGGATTCACAAGTGATAACCTTTATTTAGCTACTTACATACTAGAAGATGGACAAGTTAAAGATCAGAACGTGTTAGGAAATTATGATCCGAACTATATACATGATAATATCTTAAGAACTGAAGCAAGCGGCAGTGGCTCTGCATTTGGTTCTCTAATTGAATTTGATGCCAATGGTAGAAATCTAACCTCATATAGCGATGTTGCATTAGCTCCATCCTCNCTATGGAATCATGACAACTTATATGTTGTTGCTGTTATTTGGGAGTTTGATGGATCTGATTACAGATTGGTTAATGTTGAAAAATAAGCCTATAAATTTATTCTTTTAAAAGCTACTTCAAGTAGCTTTTTTTTTGGATTAGAAATTCTTTTAATNGAATTGAAATTTTGTTTTTTAAGATCTATTTCCCCTTGTTTAAAGAAGGAGATTGAATATTTTTCTTTATAGTATTCAGCTAGATATTCTTGTTCCGTTTGACCTGGCGTTGGGACAAATATTACTTTTTTTTGTANATAGTATAGATCCATTATGCTGCTGTATCCTGATCTGCATATTATAAGTTCAGAGCTGGAAATTAATTTAATGAATTCATTCATTTCTAAATGAGGAAAAANGCTTATGTTTTCAATTATTTTTTTTTCGCCAATTGTTTTGCCATTAACTATTGCACATTGATAATTTAATTTAAGGAAACAATTCTTTATTTCTTTTTCTAAAAGACTTCTTTGATTTTCAGGACCTGAAATTATAGCAAGATATTTAAAGAGAATTTTAGAATCATCATTTTTATAGTTTTCAAACCTAGATAGAGGCCCTATATTTAAACAGTTCAATTTATTTTCTGATAAACCGCCTGATAGTTCACTATTTTCAAAGTCTGGAATCCATATATGGTCAAATTTTCCTATAATTTTTCTATTAATAGCATTAATCAATTTTGTAATTAATAAAGGTCCCATAATATTTATTTGGTGGGTAATATAAATATTGGTGGTTCCTTTACTCCTTAATCCAAACCTGTTATCTGAAATAATAATATCTATATTTTCTTCAAAGCTTATTTTTTCTATTGTTTTTTTTTCTTTTATTATTCTATTGATAAACTTTGGAAGTTGCATAAGTATCGCAAATCCTTGATTTGTTCTCTTGCTATAATAAGGCTCATACCCTTTAATAATAATATGCTTAATTTCTGGAAATTCTTTTTGAAAAATTTTTTNTGCAACTTGATCCCCACAAGTTATTATATCATGTCCTCTAATTAATAATTCNTTTATGATTGGGATAGTTCTCGTGACATGACCTAACCCCCAATCTAGAGGAGCGATTAATATTTTTTTAGAAATANTCAGCTTTTAAATAGTGAATTATTTTCTTCAATAAATGAGTTAATTGCCATTAACCCTATTTTTTTAGCTGAAGATGTAACAAAGTAAATAGGAAATGTTTCCCATGTTTTTAGAATATGGTTTTTATAGTTTAATAAGTTATCTTCAACTTCAATTTTTTTTAATTTATCAGCTTTTGTAAAACAAATTACAAATGGAATTTCTTTTACTGCACAGTACTCCATAAACTCGATATCAATTTTTTGAGGTTCAATTCTTAAATCAATCAATAAAAAAAGAGTGATTAAGTTTTTTCTGTTTTCAAGATACTTTAATGTGAACTTTTGAAATTCTTCTCTAGATTTTTTAGAAACTTTAGCATATCCATAACCTGGTANATCTGCAAAATAAATGGATTCATTTATTAAAAAATGGTTTATAAGTTGAGTCTTCCCTGGTTTTCCTGAAGTTTTTGCTAGTTTTTTAATATTAGTTAAAGCATTAATTAAAGAAGATTTTCCAACATTAGATCTACCAATAAAGGCATATTCTGGAAAGTTTTCAGTAGGGCATTTCTTCCAATCTGTATTACTGCATAAGAAAATAGCTCTATTTATTTTCATAATTCTTTGAGCTGTTTAAGATACGAATCTATGTGTCTGTCTTTCTTTTCAGGGTAAATGTCCTTAATTGATATTAAAATNCCTGTTTCTTCAACTTCTCCAAAGTTATTGTTCATAGCGGTTCCAAAACTTCTCATTGTAGATGAAAGGTTCATATATGCTCCTATTAGAGGTGGTAATGAACAATCTAGATCTTTAAGGTTTTTATTTAGAATTTTATANGCGTTTTTATAATCAAGTCCTTCAATTTCTTTTAAAAAATCTTTTATTTCGTAATGTGGTTTCAAAGGNGTTTTTGCTTTAATCCANTTTTCTTTANTAGGGAAAAAGTGATTGATAAACCCCAAAATAAAATCTCTTCCTCTCTTGTTGAAATCAAGATACATAGTTACTTTTCCAAAGAAATATTGAACCTCAGGGTAGCTTACAACTAGCGCTCCAAGTCCATCCCAAAGATTATCAAGTGAAAAAATACTTTTTCTGTTTCCTGAAGAAGGTTGGTATGCTGGTTGAACAAAAGATCTGCCTAGTTCAATGGTGTATGGAAAAATTTCATTTGAAAACTCTTTGTTAAAATCAAAAAGTTTATTGGTCGCAGTTTTTTTAAACTTTTTTGAGTTTACTACATCAACTCCTAAAAGAAAACGATACCCTCCAATAATTTGTTTCTCTTCTGGGTCCCATACTAATAATTGTTTGTAATAAGCTTCTTCTCTTTGGTCATATTCATCTAAATCATATGATTTTCCTGTCCCTCCCCCCGCATTTCTAAATGTCAATTCTCTTAGTCTTCCAATTTCTAATGTGGTCTTTGGTTGGTTATGAAAGTCAACTATATATATATCGTGATTAGAATAGTTAGTTTTTCTTATAAAGGTCCTTTTGTTTAATTCCTTTTCAAGGTCATTTGTAGAAATAGGATCAATAATTTTTTTCATTACTTAATGTAATCTTTAAAATCAAAATTAGCATTGTTTTTAATTTGATAGACAAACTTTTTAATTAATTGAGCCCATTCTAAATCAGTTTTAGAGTTAGAAAATAATTTAGGATCTATGGGTTGCCCCATAGTGAATTTTATAGTCTTGCCTTTTTGTAAAAACATTTCATTGGGAAGTAAGAACATTTCTAAATTTATTTTTATTCTTAGTTTTTGTCTCCAGTAAGCCACTTTGTAAAATTTTTTGGAGTTAAATCCCTCTACAAATACTGGAAATATACTGGTATTATATTTTTTTGCTTTGGAAATGAAAGTTTTTCTCCATTCTAGATCTTCTATTTTTTCATTATTTTTTCTAGATACTAAACCAGCTGGAAATAATACGATACACTGATTGGATTGAAATAGTTTCTCAAGTCTTAAAATATTTTCTCTTGAGTTTAGTCCATGCTTATTAATTGGAATAAAGTATTCTTTAAAAGGTTTTAACTCTGTTAATATATCATTAACTAAAAATTTAATGTCTTTTCTATACTTCCCTAGTTCATTAATCATAGCCACTCCATCTAGACCTCCTAATGGGTGATTAGCCACCACAATTGCTCTTTTATTTGTTGGAAGATTTTCAAATCCATTGCTTATAGAGGCTACTCCCAGTTCTTTAATTCCTCCTTTAACGAAATCTAAATTTTTTTTACCACTAAGTTTTTGCAGTATAAAATTGATTTCTTTTTCCCTAACAATTGATTTTAATTTTTTTAATAAAAAATTCGGTATCAACTTATATAAAAAAGGATTTTTTAGGGCAATTACTTTAGAAATATCAATCCTTTTTTCAGTTTCCATTATTTCTTTTATCGATAAAGCAAATATAATAAATAGTAGTCAATTTTTTGTTAAATAAAAAATTAAACTCCACTTTTTACCACTATATACTTATTGTTTTAACAGATATATTAAAGTAAAATTTGAAACTTAATGATGTAAATTTCGTTAAAAGTTATTCACAATTATAAAATTGTGGGAAAATGTGGGTAAATATTTATTAGATTTACACTTAAAACTGAGCTAATTGTCTGGATTTATAGGAGAATATCATTGCAAATTGGATACTAAAGGAAGAATGTTAATTCCTTCAGATATAAGAAAGCAGTTACCACCTAGTGATCAAGAACAATTTGTTATTTCTAGAGGTGTTGATGATTGTCTTTCGATGTATACTTCGTCGGAGTGGATGGTGGTCATGAGCAAATTAAGAAAGCTCAACAGGTTTAAATCTAAGGACAGAAAATTTGCCCGTATGTTTCAAAAAGGCGCTACCAAAATTAATGTTGATAATAATGGTAGACTGTTACTTCCTAAAGGTTTACTTGGTTGGGCAAGGATCAAAAAAGAGATAGTCATAGTTGCAAATGTTGATTTGTGGGAGATCTGGGATAGAAAGACGTATGAAAACATGATGAAAGATGACTGGGACGAATTTGATCAACTGGCTCATGAAGTTATGGGGGAGTCGTCAGATGCAGAATAAGGATTATCACACACCTGTTTTATTAGACGCTTCCGTAAGTGCGTTAATTACTGACCCCTCTGGCTTCTATGTTGACGTCACATTTGGTGGAGGTGGTCATTCTAGAGAAATACTTAAAAATCTTTCCGATGGATCATTGATGGCTTTTGACCAAGATTCTGATGCTATAAATAATGGAATTGATGACCAACGATTTTCTATTGTTAGACAAAACTTTAGAAATATTCAAAATGTAATGGAAGCTAATTCAAAGAAAAAAACTATTGGAGTATTAGCAGATTTGGGAGTTTCATCCTTCCAATTTGATAGTCCTAAAAGGGGTTTTTCTTTCAGGTTTAATAATAGGTTAGATATGAGAATGAATACCGACTCTAGCTTTGATGCTTATGATCTTATAAATAATTATGATGACCAACAACTAGAAAATGTTTTTAATCAGTTTGGAGATTTCAGAAAAAATGAGTCTAAAAGATTAGCAAATACAATTATAGATTCTAGAGCAATTAATCCAATAGAAACCACTTTTCAATTAGTGTCAATTATTGAATCATTAGTGCCTGTCAAAATCAGGAATCAATTTTTAGCAAGGGTCTTTCAATCTATTAGAATTGAAGTAAATCAGGAGCTAAATGCTTTGATAGAGTTCTTAAGTCAGTTGCCAAAGGTACTAAGTGAAAATGGTATCGCTTGCATAATTACATATCACTCATTAGAGGATAGATTGGTTAAAAATTTTTTTAAATCTGGAAATTGTAATGGGTTTTTAGAGAAAGATTTTTTTGGAAATATTACCAAGCCCTTTACGGTAATTAATAAAAAACCAATTACCCCATCAGAAATTGAAATTAAGGCAAATCCAAGAGCGAGAAGTGCCAAATTAAGAATTGCAAAAAGGAATTAGTATGACCGTTTTTAAAGATATATTTTCTGGAGATCTTTTTAAAAAAGGATTGGTCATTAATAACACACCTTACTTAGCTTACATCACTTTTTTAATGATTCTCTATGTAGCTTATGGATATCATGTAGATAGTGTTGTCATGAGGATTTCTAAGGAAAGTAAAAAAGGAGAAAAACTCTATTCTGAAAGGCAATCTGCTCTAGAGTTATACGATAAAGAAAGTTTACAAAGTAAAGTAGTAAAAGAAACGGAGAAATGGGGTTTGTATGAGTCTATTGACCCTCCATTATTTATTCATGTTAAAAATCCTGAGAATGAAAACTAAAGAATCACTTATCAGGTTATATATAGTTTATTTCTTAGTGTTATTCTTAGGTATTGGAATTATAAGTCAAATTTTTTATCTGCAAATTTTTAAAGGAGAGCAATTAAAATCTGACGCTAATAAGCAAATTTTTGTTTCTAGAAAAGTAATTGCTCCAAGAGGAAATATTTACGCATCTAATGAGCAAAAAACATCTTTAGCTCTTTCTGTCCCTCGTTATAAAGTATTTGTTGATTTGATTACAATAAAAGAAAAAGATTTCAAAGAAAATATTGTTGGNCTCTCNGATTCNCTTGCTTATTTATTNGGAACTANGACATCATTAGAATGGAAAAATATTTTAGAAAAACAAAGGTTAGACAGTAATAGATATTTTCATATAGCTAGAGGATTGAGNAATGACCAAATCGTAAGGTTGAAAAATTTTCCAATTTTCAATCTAGGTAAATACAGAGGCGGTTGTATTGTAATCAAATCTAATCAAAGGGTGAAACCATATGGAATGCTGGCTAACAGAACGGTTGGCTATGCGGTTGAAAACAAGGGGAATAAGCCCATATTAGTTGGTCTAGAAGGTGCTTTTAATGAACATTTAAAAGGTCAAAATGGTCTAATGTTAATGGAAAAAATTAGAGGCAACGAGTGGAAGCCAGTTGACGATGAATTTTCTGTAGAGCCTGTTCCGGGAAGTGATATTTATACTTCTATTGATGTTAATATTCAAGATGTAGCTGAGGATGCTTTATTAAGACAGCTAAAAGATCAAAAAGCTCAAAAAGGTTGTGCGGTTTTAATGGAGGTTAAAACAGGATTTGTAAAGGCCATTGCTAACCTTTCATATGACCCAAAATCTGAAACCTATTTTGAGGCTCAGAACCATGCAGTTGGTTTAGCATCGGAGCCAGGATCAACCTTTAAGTTGGCTTCTTTACTTGTGGCTTTAGAGCAGGGCAAGGTAAAGATTACAGACTCTGTAGAAATGAATGGAAAATATGAGTTTTATGATAATTACTTAACTGATGGAGGAAAAGTTTATGGTAAAAACACAGTTAAGACTGCTTTTGAAAAATCATCAAATGTAATTAGCAAAATAATTTATGATAACTATAACAATTCTCCTCAGGAATTTATTGACGGGTTAAAGGAAATTGGAATTCATCAAAAACTTGGATTAGATATTCTTGGTGAAGGAATTCCATTAATTAAAGAAGCTTCTGACCCTACATTTACAGGGATAACTTTACCATGGATGTCAATTGGGTATGAATTAAAAATGACTCCGTTACAGACATTAGCTCTTTACAATGCTGTTGCTAATAATGGAGTCTTCTTAAAGCCTCAATTCGTAAAGTACATAAAAAAAGGAAGTGAAGTTCAGCAAGAGTACGAACCAAAGATATTGAATTCTTCTATTTGTTCTAAATCTACACTTAAAGATTTAAAGGAAATGCTTGAGGGTGTAGTTGAAAGAGGGACTGCTAAAAATATAAAAGCTAGAGGATTTAAAATTGCTGGAAAAACGGGTACTTCAAAAATTGCACAGGGCTCTAAAGGATATGGAAATCAATATCAAGCATCGTTTTGTGGATATTTTCCATCTCAAAATCCTATGTATAGTTGTATAGTAGTAGTACAGGGTCCAACTAAAAATATTTTTGGCTCTGTTGTCTCTGGAACTGTCTTTAAGGAAATAGCAGATAAAGTTTATGCACAGGAATTTCATAAAGAAACCATTTTATATAATGATTCCCTAAATCGATTTCCATATTCAAGAAATGGCAATAAAAATGCTTTTCTAGTTGCTTCAAAAACCATGAATATCCCTGTTGATGATTTATCTGATGAAACTTCTCAGCTAATAGCAACTAGAACTGGTAATAATGCTATTAAAATAATTTCAAAAAAAATACAAAAAGGGTTAGTTCCAGATGTAGTTGGGATGGGTTTAATAGATGCAACTTACCTATTAGAGAAATTTGGATTGTTTGTTCAGCCAGTTGGATCTGGAATTGTCAGAGAACAATCTATAAAAGCAGGTTATAGAGTTAATAAAGGACAAAAGATTGTTTTACAATTAGGATGAGGTTACTTAAAGATATAATATATGGAGTCAGAATTGAAGAGGTCAAAGGTGATACCAATATTGCTGTTGAAAGTATTTCATTTGACTCAAGAGAGATAAATAATTTATCTCTTTTTGTAGCTGTTAAAGGGGTAAATCAAAACGGACATCATTTTATCTCAAATGCTGAAGAAAGAGGTGCTTGTGCCATTATTTGTGAAGATCTTCCCCAAAAACTAAAAGAAAATATCACTTATATAAAAGTGTCAGACAGCTCGGAATCTCTAGGGATTATCGCCTCTAATTTTTATGATAATCCTTCAGGAAAATTAAAATTGATTGGAATAACTGGGACTAATGGAAAAACAACTTGTGCTACCCTTTTATATGATCTCTACAGATTAATGGGTCATAAAACTGGTCTTATATCGACAGTAAATATTAAAATTCTTCATAAAACAATTCCATCTACTCACACCACACCTAACGCCATAAGACTTAATGAATTATTAAATGCTATGGTTGAAAATGGTTGTACACATGTTTTTATGGAGGTGAGCTCACATGCTTTAGACCAGAAAAGAGTGTCAGGAATATCATTTGATATTGGTGTTTTTACCAATATTTCAAGAGATCATATGGATTACCATCCAACTTTAGATCACTATATAGGATCTAAAAAGAAATTATTCGAAACGTTAAAAAAAGATTCTTTTGCGATAATTAATAAAGATGATTCTTATGGGTTTGAAATGGGAAGAGACATAAGGGCCAAATCTTTATTTTATGGAATCAATGAAATTGGAAATTTCAAGGGTAAAGTGATAGAAAATAATATATCAGGACTTTCTATTGAAATTGATGGTTATGAGATGACTTCTAGATTAATAGGAGAGTTTAATGCCTATAATCTATTAGTTGTTTATGCAGTGGCAAGAACTTTAGGGGAAGACCCTCTCACCATCCTTACAATTGTTAGTAATCTCAAAGCACCTGAAGGTAGGTTTGAATATGTGATATCACCTTCTAAAATAACAGCAATTATTGATTATGCTCATACTCCAGACGCATTAGAAAATATTTTAAAAACCCTTGTCAGTTTAAAAAAAGGGAGTGAGAAAATCATCACTGTTTTTGGATGTGGTGGAGATAGAGATAAAGGTAAAAGACCTTTAATGGGAGATATTTCAACTATTTATAGCGAACATGTATTGGTTACATCTGACAATCCAAGATCTGAAGATCCAAAAAAAATTATTCAAGAAATCTGTAAAGGAATAACACCATCAAAAATAAAGAAAGTAACCATTATCGAAGATAGAAGAGAAGCAATCAAAGTTGCATATGAAATGGCTAATAGTGGAGACATCATATTAATTGCAGGCAAAGGCCACGAGAAATATCAAATAATAGGATCTGAAAAAATCCATTTTGATGACTTAGAAGAGATCATAGAAATTTTTAAAAAAATACAAGAATAATGTTATATCATTTTTTCAATTTCATTAATAATTATATAGATTTTCCTGGATCGGGATTATTTGAATTTATTTCTTTTAGAGCAGGAATGGCGGTAATAACTTCTTTGGTTATTACTTTAATTTTTGGAGGAAAACTTATTGATTATCTACATAAAAAGCAAGTAGGGGAGTCTATAAGAGATTTGGGTTTAGAGGGACAAATGGAAAAAACTGGAACTCCTACAATGGGGGGTGTAATAATAATAGCTGGAATCATTATACCCACCCTTTTATTCGCAAAGCTTGATAACATATATATACAATTAATGCTAATTGCTACTGTTTGGTTGGGAGTTATAGGATTTATTGATGATTACATTAAAGTATTTAAAAAGAATAAAAAAGGGTTAGCTGGAAAATTTAAAGTAATTGGTCAAATAGGGGTTGGAGTAATTGTTGGTGCTGCTATGTATTGGAGTGATGGAGTCACTATAAAATCTAAAACTTTTTATGCTAGTGAAATTAGTGTCAATTCTAATGATGATTATAACAATAAAGATTATTCCTGGGAAGAAACAAAGTCTCTTAAAACTACCATACCATTTGTAAAAAATAATGAGTTTGATTATTCCTGGCTAATTACGTGGATAAGCTCGGATTTAAAGAAATATTCCTGGCTGGTATTTATACCAATTATTGTAATAATAGTTATCTCAGTTTCTAATGGAGCCAATATTACTGATGGTTTAGATGGCCTAGCTACAGGAACAAGTGCTATAATAGGAATTACTTTAGCCATATTCGCTTATCTATCTGGCAACTTAGTTTTTTCAGATTATTTAAATATTATATACATTCCTAATTCTTCTGAACTAGTAATTTTTATAAGCTCATTTGTTGGTGCTTGTATAGGTTTTTTATGGTACAACTCATATCCTGCTAAAGTATTTATGGGTGATACAGGGAGTTTAGCTCTTGGAGGAATCATAGCAGTTTTTGCCATAACAATCAGAAAAGAGTTATTGATACCTGTCTTTTGCGGAGTTTTTTTAATTGAAAATCTTAGTGTAGTTCTACAGGTCTCATATTTCAAATTCACAAGAAAAAAATATGGTGAAGGAAAAAGAATTTTTCTTATGTCTCCAATTCATCATCATTATCAAAAAAAGGGCATACATGAAGCAAAAATTGTTGCAAGATTTTGGATTATAGGAATTCTTCTTGCTGTCCTTTCCATAGTAACTCTAAAACTAAGGTGATCTATAATTTTCAAAATATAACTGTTTTAGGTGCTGGAAAAAGTGGAGTTGGAGCGGCTATTTTAGCTAGTAAACAAAATCTTAATGTAGTTGTTTACAATGATTCTAATATAACAGAGGAAAATATTAATTTACTAAATAACTATGGTGTCAAATGGTATACTCAAGATTATACCAGTTCTGATATTTTAGACAATAATCTATTAGTTATAAGTCCAGGCATTTTAGATAATCATCCTGTAGTCAAGCATTTTGAAGAGAAATCCAAGCCTGTTATCAGTGAAATTGAATTTGCAAGTTATTTCTGTGATGCAAAAAAGATATGTATAACTGGAACCAACGGCAAAACCACCACTACATTAATGGTTACTCACATTCTTGAAAAAGCAGGTCTTTCAGTTAAAGCTGTAGGCAACATTGGTGAAAGCTACTCCTTATCTGTTGCTTTAGAAAAATTTGATTATTACGTAATTGAACTCAGCAGTTTTCAACTAGATAGAATGTATGAGTTTAAAGCTGATATTTCCATAATTCTAAATATTTCTTCAGATCATTTAGATAGGTACAATAATGACTTTACAAAATATTCTCAAAGTAAATTTAGAATTTCCCAAAATATGCTTAGTGGAGACCATTTAGTGTATAACCATGATGACCATGTTATATCAACATGGATTTCATCTCAATCTAAAAAATTATATCAATCACATCCCATTTCAATTAAAGAGCAATTAATGAAAGGGTCTTGGTTAGAAAAAGAACAAATACAAATCAATATAAACAATAAAAAAACAACAATTATGTCAATACATCAATTGGCCCAAAAGGGCAAACACAATCTATTTAATTCTATGGCTGCGGGAGTTGCAGCAAGGGTTTTAGATATTAGAAAAGAAATAATTAGAGAAAGTTTATCAGATTTCCAAAACGTTGAACATCGACTGGAGGAGGTTACAAAAATTCATGGAATTAATTTTATAAACGATTCTAAAGCGACCAATGTGAATTCAACTTGGTATGCCCTTGAAAGTATGCAACAACCAACTATTTGGATTGTAGGCGGAGTTGATAAGGGAAACGACTATTCTGTCCTTGAAGGATTGGTAAAGCAAAAAGTTCTTGGAATTGTATGTCTTGGAAAAGATAATTCGAAAATCAAAGAAGCTTTTAGTTCCATAGTTGAATCCTTTTTTGAGGCAAGTTCTGCTGACCAGGCAGTTCAAATTAGTTATAGAATTGCTAAAAAAGGATACAATGTTTTACTTTCTCCAGCTTGTGCAAGTTTTGATTTATTTAAAAGCTATGAAGATAGAGGACATCAATTTAAAAGTGCTGTTAGATCTCTTTAAATTTTATTATGAAAGTAGAGCATAAAATTTCCATAAAGAATAAGCTATTTATCAAAAGGGAGCAGTCTTTAAATGATTTTTCATCAATTGAACATAGGCTTGATTTTTTTTCTAAATCGAATGGAAAGTCATGGATAAATGACTCTAAATCCACAGATATTGGCGCAACAGCTTTCTCTTTAGAAAATATTGATGGACCTATTATTTGGATTGTAGGTGAAACTCAGCAAGAAAGAGACTTAGATATTATTTATGACCTAGTGCTTTCAAAAGTAGAGGAGATAATTTATTATGGGTCTCACGAAACAAAATTGAAGTATAGATTTGGTTCAAAAGTTAAGTATTCTCAATTATTAGATATAAAAAGTGCTGTTAAAATGGCTTTAAAGAACCAGTCTAATAATATTTCAGTTCTTTTTTCTCCTGCATGTTCAAGTTTTCCAAATCATGAAAATTATAAAGCTAGAGGAGAATATTTTAAAAATTTAATATAGAATTTTTAGTATGAAAAATTTCATAGAGAAATATCTAAAAGGTGATAAGGTCATTTGGACCATCATTATTTTACTTTCTTTATATTCAATAATTATGGCATATAGCTCAAGCTCCAATCTCGCTTTTCGAATAGCTGGAGGAAATGTTGCTCCTTATGTTATTAAGCATACTTTAATTATTGTTATAGGAATTGTTCTGATAATTTATTTACAATTCTTCCCTTACAAGTATTTTTCAAGACTTTCCCAAATAGGAATTTTTGTTTCTATTGTATTGTTATTTGTTACTCTTTTATTTGGTGTTAGTAAAGGAAATGCTTCCCGATGGATTATGGGATTTCAACCCTCAGATTTTGCTAAATTAGTTTTGATTCTCTATGTTTCTAGAGTATTGACTAATAAGCAAGCAGAAATTAAAGATTTTAAAAAAGGTCTTGTTCCTATTCTTTGGCCAGTAATACTTATTTGCGGTCTAATTCTTCCAGCAGATTTCTCTACTGCTGCTATTCTGTTAATTGTTTGTTTTACCATGATGTTTGTTGGAGGAGCTAAAATTAAACATCTTGGTTCCATTATAGGAGCAGCATTTATGGGCTTTCTATTTTTGATTTTGATTAATATGGCATTCCCAGGATTTTTGCCTCGTGTTGACACATGGGAGAAAAGAATGATGAGTTATGGAAGTGGAAATAAACAAGAAAATTACCAAGCAGAAATGGCAAAAAGAGCTGTTGCAAATGGATTCTTATTTGGAAAGGGCCCAGGAAAAGGGCATGTTAAAAATGATTTATATTCTGCTCAGTCAGATTTTATATATGCTTCTTCTATTGAAGAGTTTGGCTCAATTATAGGAGGAATCGGATTGTTAATTTTATATATGATTCTTTTCTTTAGAGCCATAAGAATTATGAATAAAGTAGAAAGTAAATTTGCTGCCCATTTAGTTTTTGGGTTGAGTTTTATGCTCATTTTCCAATCTTTTATAAATATGGGTGTTGGTGTCAATCTTCTACCTGTCACAGGGCAACCTCTTCCTCTTATTAGTATGGGAGGAACCTCAATTTTATTTACATGTTTTTCTCTAGGTATCATTCTTAATGTAAGTTCAACTGTTTATAATGATTCTGTAGATGCCTAAGTTTAAAGTTGTTATTAGTGGAGGTGGAACAGGCGGACATATTTACCCTGCCATTGCAATTGCAAAGCAAATTTTAGAAGAAGATAACAATGCAAAAATACTGTTTGTTGGAGCTAATGGAAGAATGGAGATGGAGAAAATCCCTGAAGAAGGGTTTCAAATTGTTGGACTTGATGTTGTTGGAATTCAAAGGTCATTAAGTTTAGGTTCTTTAATTAAAAACTTAAAATTCCCATTTTTATTATTAAACAGTTTAACTCACGCAAAAAAAATATTAGTCGATTTTAATCCTAATGTAGTAGTAGGAGTCGGTGGTTATGCGAGTGGGCCAACATTACGAATGGCTCATAAATTAGGAATTCCTACATTAATTCAAGAACAGAACTCTTTTGCTGGTTTAACTAATAAATGGCTAAGTAAAAAGACTCTAAAAATTTGTGTTGCTTACGACAATATGGAGCGATTTTTTGAGCCTAATAAAATTATTTTAACTGGAAATCCTGTTAGAAAAGATATCGAGAATTTATCCTCAAAGGTTAAGGAGGCCAATAAGTATTTCAATATTAAAAATAGTGAAAAAGTAATTCTTGTATTGGGAGGAAGTCTTGGTGCAAAATCAATAAATGAGGGGATTATGAAATCTGCAGATTACCTTTCTAATAAGCCAGTTAAATTAATATGGCAAGTAGGTAAGAGGTATATTGAAAATATTCAAAATTGGTTAAGTAATAATAATTTTGAAAATATTCAAGTAATGCCATTTATAAAAAGGATGGATTTAGCTTATTGTATTTCAGATTTAATTATTTCAAGGGCCGGTGCTCTGTCAATAAGTGAGTTAACTCTTGCTGGAAAACCGAGTATTTTAGTGCCTTCTCCAAATGTTTCAGAAGATCATCAAACTAAAAATGCTATGTCTTTAGTCAAAAAATCTGCAGCCATTCTAATTAAAGACCATCAAACAGACCAACTTATCACTAAAGCCATGAATTTACTAGAAGATGAAAAATTACTTCTTACAATTTCAAAAAATGCTAGATCACTTGGTAAACCAAATGCAACTAGAGACATTGTGAAAGAAATATTTAAATTAAATATTTGATGCTAGAGACTGAACTTAGAAAAGTACATTTTATAGGCATTGGTGGTATCGGCATGAGTGCATTAGCTCATTATTTTATTTCTAAAAATATAAATGTTAGTGGTTATGATAAAATTAAGTCTGAAATCACTCAAAGTCTTGAAATTAAAGGGGCGAAAATCTTTTATGAAGATAATCTGAATGCAATTGAAAGTATTAACAATATTGATCTAGTAATTTATACTCCAGCAATTGGAGAAGATAATAATCAATTAAAATATTTTAGTAAACATAGTATCCCTTTATTGAAACGTTCCGATGTTCTTGGGGATATATCTCGACTATTTAAAACAATAGCTGTTGCTGGAACTCATGGCAAAACTACTACGAGTTCTATAGTTGCTCATATTTTAAGAACAAGCAATCAAGATGGTGTTTGCTTTATAGGAGGAATTTCATCAAATTATAATTCTAATTTTTTATTAGGTAAAGGAGTTTTATCAGTAATGGAAGCAGATGAATATGATCGATCTTTTTTAAAATTATCACCTCATTCAATAGTTTTAACTTCAATGGATGCTGATCATTTAGATATCTATAATGATAAAGAAACTCTCCAAAGTAGCTTTTATAATTTCACAGAATTACTCGAAAACAAAAAAAAATTAATTGTTGAAGAAGGTTTGAAAAATTTATTTAAAAATAATTTAACCTATGGTTTTAATAGTGAAAGCAATTTGCAAATTTTAAATATTAAAATTTTAGATAATTGTTATCAATTTGATATAAAATATAGGAACAAAATTTATAATAATTTTTCATTTAAGATGCCAGGTAAATATAACTTATTAAATGCAGCAGGAGCTGTTCTATCTTGTCTTGAAAATGAAATAAACATGGATGATATTAGGTCTGCTTTGCACTCATACAAGGGTGTTAAAAGAAGATTTGATATTCATGTAGAAAATTCAGAGATTGTTTATATTGATGATTATGCCCACCATCCGAGTGAGATTAGTGCTCTTTTAAATGCCGTTAAAGAATTTTATCCAAACAAAATAACAATAGGTTTATTTCAACCTCATTTGTATTCTAGAACAAGAGATTTTTTACAAGATTTTTCTTCAAGTTTATCTTCTTTAGATGAGCTTTTTCTTTTGCCAATTTATCCAGCTAGAGAAAAACCAATTGAGGGAATTAATTCTTCTTTATTATTAAGTAAAGTTCCTTTGCTAAAAAAACAAATAATCTCATCAGAAAATGATTTATTTTCTCAATTAGATTCTAAAAATAGCTTTGTATTATTAACTATCGGAGCTGGAAATATTGACGAATGGGTTCCTTCTATAATTGATTATATTAATAAAAGATGATTAAAAAGATATTGATTATATTTTTTTGGGCAACTTTATTTGTGTTCTGGATTGGGTTATCAGCCTTTGTTTCTGATCGTTACAATGAATTACTGGTTAAGAATATTGATATTAATTTAATTGATGATAACCACCATCGTTTTATTACAAAATCAGAAATCAGTTCTCTCTTGTCATCCTTAGGAATTGTTAGTGAGGTAACATTAAATAAGGAGATTGAATTATCCTATATTGAAAATAAATTAATCAATCATCCGGCTGTAAGCAAAGCGGAAGTTTATTTTAATAACAATGGTCATTTAGAAGTTGATATAAAAAAACGAACACCAATTGCCAGGTTTGTTAGCCCAGTTTATGAAAAGAATTTTTATATAGATGAGAGAGGATATTTAATGCCATTATGCAGTACTTATGTAAGTAGAGTTCCTATTTTTTCAGGAAATATAATTTTTCCAGAAAAGTTAAATTTATATAGTTTAGACTCTCTTCATAAGGCTACAGCTTTTCAGGAAATTTATGAAATGAGTAAAATAATTAACAATGACTCGTTCTTAAAATCTCAAATTGTCCAAATCCACATCAATAATAATGGCTATTTTGAATTTATTCCAAGAATAGGTAACCACAGAATACTATTTGGATCAGCAGAAAATATGGAAAATAAATTTAAAAAAATTAAACTTTTTTATGCAAACGGCCCTCAAGCTAAAGAATTAAATAAGTACGATACGCTTAATGTTATATATGATAATCAAATAATCTGTTCAAAAAGAAATTAATATGGATGCACCAGAAATAGTTGTAGGATTAGATATTGGAACTACCAAAATTGCTTGTTTGGTTGGGAGGAAAACTGATCATGATAAAATTGAAATTTTAGGAATTGGAAAAGCCCCAAGTTTAGGAGTTACTAGAGGAGTAGTTTCAAACATAGAAAAAACTGTTCAATCAATTAGATCAGCTGTGGAGGAAGCCGAGGCTAAGTCTGGTATAGAAATTAATGTGGTTAATGTAGGAATTGCGGGACAACATATTAAAAGTCTACAACATAGAGGAATGATTACAAGAGATTCTATTGATGAAGAAATATCTCAAAAAGATGTTGATGAATTAATTGATGATATGTATAAGTTGGTGATGATGCCTGGAGAAGAAATTATTCATGTACTTCCTCAAGAATATATAGTAGATCGACAACCAGGAATTAAAGATCCAATTGGAATGTCTGGCGTTCAACTAGAGGCCAACTTTCATATTATTACTGGTCAAATGGCTGCTGCAAGAAATATTTTTAAGTGCGTTAATAAAGCAGGCTTAGAAGTAGCTGAACTAATATTAGAACCACTTGCATCTTCATCTGCTGTGATAAGCGAAGAAGAAAAAGAAGCAGGAGTGGCTCTAGTGGACATTGGTGGTGGGACTACCGACATTGCTATATTCCACGATGGTATTATTAGACATACTGCTGTTATTCCTTTTGGTGGAAATGTAATTACAGAAGATATTAAAGAGGGTTGTACCATAATGCATAGACAAGCAGAGCTTCTAAAAACTAAGTTTGGATCTGCAGTTACTCAAACTAGTCAAGAAAATGAAGTAGTTTGTATTCCTGGATTAAGAGGAAGAGATCCTAAAGAAATTTCTGTAATGAATTTAGCTAATATTATTAATGCCAGAATGTCTGAAATTCTAGAACACATTTATTTTGAAATTAAAAATTCAGGGTATGAGAAAAAATTAATTGGTGGAATAGTAGTTACCGGTGGAGGTTCACAGTTAAAACATTTGAACCAACTAATTGAATTTACAACAGGTATGGACTCTAGAGTTGGGTATCCTAACGAACACTTAAGTTCTAATACCAATATTAATGTCACATCACCACTTTTTGCAACTGGAGTTGGGCTGGTAGCAAAGGGGTTTGAACAATTTGAATTATTAAAGTCAAGAAATGAAAAAATTAGTACAAGAATGCATTCTCAAAAAAATAAGGGTAGCTTTTTTGAAAAACTAAAAACATTTTTTGACGAAAAAGTAGATTAACAATAAAATAAAAAATCATGATGAAATTTGATTTACCAAAAGAACAATCTTCCATTATTAAAGTAATTGGTGTTGGAGGTGGCGGAAGTAATGCTGTAAACCATATGTACCGTCAAGGTATAAAAGGTGTAGACTTTGTTGTCTGTAATACTGACCACCAAGCTTTAGATACGAGTCCTGTCCCCACTAAAATTCCTTTAGGTCAAAGTTTGACTGAGGGGAGAGGTGCTGGATCTATTCCTGATGTAGGTAAAAATGCAGCCATTGAAAATTTAGAAGAGGTTAATGAAATCCTTGCCAAGAATACAAAAATGATTTTTGTAACTGCTGGTATGGGTGGTGGAACTGGTACTGGAGCTGCACCAGTTATTGCTCAAGCTGCTAGAGATATGGGGATTCTTACTGTAGGCATCGTTACTGTTCCTTTTACTTTTGAAGGAAGAAAAAGAAGAACACAGGCTGAAGAAGGCATTGAAAAGATGAGAGAATCTGTTGATACCTTATTGGTAATTAACAATGATAAATTGAGAGAAATGTTTGGAAATCTCACTCTTGTTAATGCATTTGAAAATGCTGATGATGTATTAGCTATTGCTGCAAAAGGAATTGCAGAAGTTATTTCTGTGACAGGTCAAATTAATGTTGATTTTAATGATGTAAATACAGTAATGAAAGATAGTGGTGTTGCTATTATGGGTTCTGCTGAAGCTGAGGGAGAAAATAGAGCAACTAAATGTGTTGAAAGTGCACTAAACTCTCCATTACTTAATGACAATAATATTGACGGTGCAAAATATGTCCTTCTTAACATAACATATGGATCTCAAGCAGTTTTAATGGATGAAATTACAGACATAACTGATTATATACAAGAAGAAGCAGGAAGCACTGCAGATGTCATTTGGGGACATGGTTACGATGAGTCTCTTGGAGATAAACTTTGTGTCACAATAATTGCTACTGGATTCAATACGCTTCCTCATACAGGTCTTTCAATTAAAGCTCCTAAGAAAAATAAAATGCATTTAGAAGAAGATGATTCTCTAACAAATTTAGCAGAACCAGAATCTTCAACATTAACAGATAAAGATGATATTGAAGAAAGCATAGAAGCTAATTCAGAAAATGAAACTAAAAAATTCATTCTTAATGATGAGAATATAGAAGACGATATATATAGTTCTTCTCAGACTGTTGAGACGACAACCAATCAAACTAAATTAGAAGATGATGGGAAAGTCAGATTTTTATTGGAAGAAGATGAAAATGAAGAAACAAATATTGAAGAAAGTAATAATGATTCTAATGAAGCTATAGATTCCGCACCATCTGGAGAATTAAAAGAAGAAAATTTGGTAAATGAGAATAGATCTATGGAATCAAAGGAAGTGTCTGATGAAAGGCTAGAACGAATTAGAAAAGCTACAGAAAAATTACGTTCTCCTTTGGGTTTAAATGAAATGGAAAGCGAACCAGCATACAAACGTAGAAATATTGATCTTAAAGATGTAAAATATTCAGACGAACCAACTTCTTCTAAATATACATTATGGGAAAATATAAATGATGATGGTGAAAAAGAGTCTGGGTTAAGTGACAACAACAGTTTCTTACATGATAATGTAGATTAGTATGGGTGTTAGTATTGTAAATCAAATTCCAATTGATTTAAAAAATGCAATGCTTGCTAAAGATAAAGTCAAATTAGCAGCACTAAGAGCAATTAAATCAGCATTTTTATTAGAGAGCACCAAAGACGCTTCAAAAAGTGAAATTTCTGATGAAGTAGCTCAGCAAATTATTTCTAAGCTTCATAAACAAAGAATGGATGCTTATAAAATTTATGTTGATCAGAACAGAAAAGATTTAGCAGATGATGAAATTCAGCAAGCAGAAATTTTAGAAAAATACCTTCCCAAACAATTATCCGAAGCTGAAATCAAAACAGAATTAGAATCAATAATTGTTGATGTTGGTGCATCTACCATGGCAGATATAGGAAAAGTAATGGGTAAAGCAATGGCTTCATTAAAAGGTAAAGCTGATGGATCTCTTATTTCTAAATTAGTTAAGGAGCTTTTAAGCTAAAATGGACTTTTTAGATCCTAAAATAGAGGAGTATGCATTAAAGTATTGTGATTCTGAGTCTGATTTGTTAAAGGAATTAAATAGACAAACTCATTTAAATATAATGCAACCAAGAATGCTTTCCGGTCACCTTCAGGGAAGAATTTTAAGCTCTTATTCAAAAGCAATAAAGCCAAATAGCATTCTTGAAATTGGTACTTATACTGGATATAGTGCCCTTTGTCTTGCAGAAGGTTTAACAAGCAATGGAGTCCTTCATACTATTGATTTGAATGAGGAAATAGCTTCTTTTACTCAAAATTTTATCAATAAATCTGAATTTAATAAAAAAATAAAATTTCATATTGGTAATGCTTTAGATATTATTCCAAATATTGATTTAAAATGGGATTTGGTTTTTATCGATGCTGATAAGGAAAACTATTCTAATTATTTCGATTTGGTTATTGAACAAGTTAAAACAGGTGGTTGGATAATTGCAGATAATGTTCTTTGGAGCGGTAAAGTTTTAGAACCAACTAATAAAAATGATTTGGAAACACAATCACTAAAGAATTTCAATAAAAAAGTTAAATCTGATTCTAGGGTTTCTAATCTACTCCTTCCAGTAAGAGATGGGATGATGATCATGGTTAAGAAATAGGATAAAACTTAATTCATAACTAATTTTTATTAATTTTGTCACCCTAATAATTCAATTAAATAATTATCATGAAATCATTTATAAAATTAATATTTACATTATTTCTTTCTATTAATATGCTTTTTGTAAAAGCTGACGAAGGTATGTGGTTGCCTATGTTATTGGGAGAGGCCACTTATAAAAATATGGTTGAATGTGGAATTCGATTAACCCCCGAACAAATATATAATGCTAATAATTCCAGTTTAAAAGATGCTATTGTAGCATTAGGCGGTGGTTTTTGTACAGGTGAAATAATTTCAGACCAGGGATTATTAATGACCAATCACCACTGTGGTTTTGGAACTATTCAAGCCAATAGTACTACTGAACATGATTATTTAACTGATGGCTTTTGGGCAATGACTAAGGAACAAGAAATTCCTGCTGATTTTGGAGTTTGGTTTCTAAATAATATTAGTGATGTTACTGATAAAGTTCTTAAAGGTCTTAAAGATAACATGAGTGAACAACAAAGAGATTCTTTAATTAGATCCAATTCAAATGCTTTAAAGAAATCTGCTAAAGAAGGTAGAAATAAAGAAGATTTTGCTGTTCAAGTAAAATCATTTTATTATGGTAATTTATACTACATGTTTACCTATGACATATATAATGATGTAAGATTAGTAGGAGCACCACCTAGCTCTATTGGAAAATTTGGTGGAGATACAGATAACTGGATGTGGCCAAGACATACTGGGGATTTTACCATGTTTAGAGTTTATGCAGATAAAGAAAATAATCCATCATCTTACAATGAAAACAATCAGCCTTTAAAACCTAAACATTCCTTGCCAGTCTCCATTGCTGGTGTAAAAGACGGAGATTATGCCATGATAATGGGTTATCCCGGAAGTACCAATAGATTTTTAACTTCATGGGGAGTTAAAGAAGCTGTTGAAATTGAGCAACCTGCAAGAGTTAAAATAAGAAGGGTTAAGCTAGATATTATGGATGAGCAAATGTCTAAAAGCCAGAAAGTTAGAATTCAATATGCTTCAAAATATGCTAGAGTCAGTAATTATTGGAAATACTTTATTGGACAAAGTGAACAATTAGTAAATAATAAAGTAGCTGACAAAAAGCAAAATATAGAAAGTTCATTCACTGCATGGTATCAAAAGAACAAATTAGAAAAAGAGTATGGACAAGCTCTTAATTTGATTCAAAATGCTACAGAAAGTTCTTCAAAATATATCATACCTAAAGTTTATTTTCAAGAAGCTGTTGTTGGGTCAGAACTCATACTTTTCATGTATAGGAACCTCGGGCCAAGAACGCCATTATATAATGCTTTAAAAACAGGAGAGGGAGTTTCTAAAGCTAAAGAAGCTTTACTTCAAAAAGCAGAGAGTTACTTTAAAGACTATAATGCAACAATTGATGAAAATACTTTAGCTTCAATCTTGTCGCTTTATGCAAATGATGTATCTAAAGAATTTCAACCTGAATTATTGATAAGTTTAAATGAAAAATACAAGGGAAATTTTAAAAAATTTGCGTCTAATTATTTCAGTAAAACACCATTTAAATCATATAAATTATTTAAGGAATGGATAAATAATGATAAACTGTCTACAAAAGCTATTGAAAAAGATGTGGTTTTTCAGTTAATGAATCAATTTTTAGCTGTTTACAGAACTAAAGTGATGCTTCCTAAATCAAGTTTTGATAGTGACTATAATAAAGGCATGCGATTATTTGTTGACGCATTACAAAAAATGGGAATGAATAAAGCTTCTGACGCCAATTCAACTATGCGATTTACTTATGGTAATGTACTCCCTTATGATCCAGCTGATGCTGTTCATTATGACTTTTTCACTACTCTTGAAGGTGTCATGCAAAAAGAAGTTCTTACTGATGATAAGAATCATGAATTTTATGTTCCACAAAAACTTAAAGATTTATACGAAGCTAAGGACTATGGTCCTTATGCCAGAAAAGAAGATGGTAAATTGCCAGTAGGGTTTCTTTCAAATAATGATATCACTGGAGGAAATTCAGGTAGCCCTGTTATCAATGCTTATGGTGAACTTATTGGGACTGCTTTTGATGGAAACTGGGAAGCTATGAGTGGTGATATTTATTTTGAACCCAACATCCAAAGAACAATTTCTGTTGACATAAGATATGCTTTATTTATTATTGATAAATATGCAGGTGCTAAACACTTAATTGATGAGATGAATGTGGTGTCTGAAAGACATATAGAAGAAAAATCATCTAAAGATGAAAAGCAAGATATGCCCGAAGCAGTACCTTCAATGAGATAATTTATCTTATTGACATTTGAAATTCTTTTACAATAGCATTCCTTGCTTTTTGTGTGGGACTTGATTTCTTTGCTGCAATTGATTCAAAAATTTTAGCACTCAAATCTAGTCCACTAGCATCTGCTTCTAAATTATTAATAGCTACATTAATCATTTGAATTGTTTCGTCTTTCGCCAATAACAAGGTATTCCATGAATTAGGTTGAATATATATTTGTTGAGACATATTATGGGTATATTCATCTCTTACAATCTTCAATAATTCTCTATGTAATGTTGCTGCATTCATTCCACTTTTATGTACTCGAATCATCATATTACTTGGATCAATTCTTTCCAGGAACAATATAACTCTTTCGTAAGCTTGAATTTTTAATGGAAAAAAAGTTTTAGTTTTCTCCAAATCATTTATCAGGTTATTTTCGGAGGAATTCTTGTTATGGAAATGTTGAAGCATTAAATAAGTAATAAATAACATTCCAGCAAGTGGAATACTTAAAATTAAAATCTCTTTCATACCATATTATACGTTACATACTACTTTTAGTTTCAAAAGTGAATAACCTGTTTATTTCTTTTTTCACAAATTAGTTTCAAAATCTTTAAATCTTTAATTTTAGTAAAAAATTAACTAAATGAATAACACCTCAGAAAGAGTTAATAGGCTCTCAGAATCAGCTACCATAGCAATGGCCCGAAAAGCACGAGAGTTGAAGTCTCAGGGACAAGATATCATAAGCTTAAGTTTAGGAGAACCTGATTTTAATACACCTGATTTTATTAAAGATGCAGCCAAAGAAGGAATTGATCAAAATTATTCCAAATATATGCCTGTCAATGGATACCAAGATTTAAGAGAGGCCATTTCAAAAAAATTCAAAAGAGATAATGATATTAATTATAATGCTGATCAAATTGTAGTATCTACTGGTGCTAAACAATCTATCGCAAATGTTGTTTTAAGTTGTGTTAATCCTGGAGATGAAGTTATTGTTCCAGCTCCTTTTTGGGTGAGTTATGAAGAAATTATTAAAATGGCAGAAGGTATTCCAGTTTTTATAGAAACCTCCATTGAAAATGATTTTAAAATCACTCCATCTCAGCTTCAAAATGCCATAACTGACAAGACTAAAATGATGATTTACAGTTCCCCTTGTAATCCTTCCGGAAGTGTTTACTCAAAAGACGAATTAAGATCATTGGCTGATGTTTTGGTTAATTTTCCAGTAATTACGGTTGTTAGTGATGAAATATATGAACACATTAATTTCACAAGTAATTATTTTTCTATGGGAGCTTTTAATGACATGTATAATCAGGTTGTGACTGTTAATGGAGTTTCTAAGTCTTTTGCTATGACTGGATGGAGACTGGGATATATAGGAGCTCCAGAATGGCTTGCAAAAGCCTGTACTAAAATTCAAGGACAATTTACTTCTGGTACTTCAGGAATATCCCAAAGAGCAGCTATTGCAGCAATTTCTTCAAGTCCTAGTGTTGTTTACGAAATGAAATCAGCTTTCTTAAAAAGAAGAGACTTTGTGCTAACGGAGCTTAATAAAATAGATGGTATTAGGATTAATAAACCCCATGGTGCATTTTATGTTTTTCCTGACATAAGTGCTTTTTTTAACAAATCTTACAATCAATTTAATATTAAAAGCGCAGACGATTTAGCGATGTATTTACTGGAAACAGCTAAGGTTGCTTTGGTTACTGGTAATGCTTTTGGTTCTCCCAATTGTGTAAGAATATCTTATGCATCTTCTATAGATAGTCTTAAGGAAGCCATGAGAAGAATTAGTAAGGCTCTAAATAAATTAGTTTAATTATTATATTTCAGAATTTATTGCTTTAACAGGGCTTATTCTGGAGCTTATTATAGAAGGAAGTGTCATTGCTAAGAAGCAAAATAAAAATGCTATTATGTTAATGGTTAATATATTTATTATTGGATAATCCATAGGAACGGTATCGAGATAGTAGTTTTCTTGAGGTAGTTTTAGAAAACCTATTTGATTTTGAATTATTACAATAATACCAGCTAATATATTTCCACCCAAAAAACCTGCAAATAAAAGTAAACCTCCATGAGCTATAAATATTTTTTTTAGTGAAGTATTTCTTATTCCTAACGCTTTTAATACTCCAATCATTTTAGTTTTTTCAACAATTAAGACCAACAAAGCACAAGACATGTTTATAACTGCGACTGCTATCATTAAAATAAGAATGATGTATACATTCTGGTATATTAAGTTGAGCCAAGCAAATATTTCTTGGTGCTGCTCATCAATAGTAGATATTTTAAATTCCGGACCAAAATTAGCTTTAAGATTTTGCTTTACTAAATTTCTTTTCTCAAAATCAGACAAATAAATTTCTAAACCCCCACATAAATATTGGTCACTTCCTGCAATATTTTCATAAGTAATAATTTTTTGCTTTGCAGAGTATTTAATTATTAAAGTATCAGGTATATTAATGAGATTATTATTTTTAAGATTACTAAACTCAAAACCTATTAGCTTAATAGTGCAATCTTTTTTAGCAGAAAATATTGATTGGTTATTGGATACTCTAATTTGATTTCCCCAATCATACAAAAGAAATCCATTTTTGGACTTATTAGTTACTGTGACTATAACATTTGAAGAATCACTATTAAACTGGTATTTTGTTTTAAGTGTTAAACCCCAATTATTAATTTTTTTTAAATATTGAAGATCTATGAAGCCAAATTTAGAGTCTACCTTTTCAAGACCTGTTTCATAAATGCCCCCTAAAATCAGATTTCGCTGTCTAGGATTCCCATTTGATATAAAAAAAGTGGTGATTTTATCATTTAATTTTAAATTCAATTTTTGACATGTCTTTTTAGAGAGTATGACAGTATCATTAACCTTGTTTTTAAACTTAGGAAGTATTCCATCAATTAGATATTCATTTAAAAATTCATTCCTTTTAAAACTTTCAAGTCCCTTAAAAAGTAATCCCTCGACTTCGTAAGAGGAAGATCTATTTTTAAGCTGAATTATTGCAGACTTATAGGCATATTCTTCAATACTTATAAAGTTTTTATTTTCATCAATATTCTTATTGAGTAAATTAATGGGGCTAGTTTCTTTATTGTTACTCTGGAACATAGATTCAATTTGAATATGACTACCAAAACTTAAAAGTTTATTTTTAATTTGATTTTGAAAACCAGTTGCAATACTTACCGTGAGTATAATCACACTAACTCCAAGTACTACTCCAAGAATAGAAATAAGCACTATAGGCCTTGAGAAGTTTTTAGAATGCTTTTCGTTTTTAAGCATTCTTTTAGCTACATATAATTCAAAGTTCAATTTTTTGTTATTTTGTAAAAATGTATATTAAATACAAACATCAACATTTTAAAGAATATTTTAAATTAAGTAAGTATTTATTATTATTATTTCTGACTTACTCTACTATTTTAATTTCTCAAAACAAGGTAATTGTCGGGGCTGAGAGGCCTGAGTTATATCTAAACACTTTACTCGGGAAGAGAGTAGGGTTAGTTGCTAATCAAACCTCGAAAGTAAAAAAAGAACATTTAGTTGATGTTTTGCTTAATGAAGGAGTTAATGTTGTAAAAGTTTTTTCTCCAGAACACGGTTTTAGGGGGAAATCAGATGCTGGAGAGAAAGTTAAAGATGAAATTGATCTTCAAACAGGACTGCCAATTTATTCTCTATATGGAAAAAGTAAGAGGAAACCTTCTAAAGAAATATTAAAAGATATTGACATTATAGTTTTTGATTTGCAAGATGTAGGAGTTAGATTTTATACATACATAAGTAGTTTACATTATGTAATGGAGGCTTGTGCTGAGAATAATGTTCAACTTATAGTTTTAGATAGACCTAACCCCAATGGGTTTTATGTTGATGGACCTATTTTAGATTTAAAATTCAGATCATTTGTTGGAATGCACCCTGTCCCTGTTGTTCATGGGATGACTATTGGAGAGTATGCAAAAATGATTAATGGTGAAAAGTGGTTAGATAATATGATTCAATGCTCTTTAGAAATCATACCCTGCTTAAATTATAATCATAATACAAGATATGTTTTACCAATACCTCCTTCTCCAAATTTACCAAATATGAGAAGTGTATACCTTTATCCATCTTTATGTTTTTTTGAAGGCACAAATATTAGTATTGGAAGAGGAACCAACTTTCCATTTCAAGTTTTCGGAGCTCCCTATTTCTCAAAAAATGAATTTAGTTTTACACCTAAGTCGACCTACGGATCAAAAAATCCAAAATATAAATCATTAATTTGTTATGGTACAGATTTAAGAACCATAAGTATAGACTCACTAAAAAATACTAAAAAATTAAATTTAAATTGGTTGGTAAATAGTTATAAAATTTCTAATGAATCTGAAGATTTTTTTAATAAAAATAATTTTTTTATTCTTTTATCTGGTACAGATAAGCTAATGAATTTGGTTAAAGGTGGTGCTACTCCAAAACATATTTACGAAACTTATCAAAAAGAGTTAAATAATTTTAAAAGCTTAAGAAAACATTATTTAATGTATGATGATTTTGAATAAATAATAAAAAACTTATGAAAGATTTTAAAAATATTGGAATTGTTGGAGCGGGCTCAATGGGTATAGGAATTGCGCAAATAGCTTCCACTTCGGGCTGTAAAGTTTTTCTTTATGATCAAAACGTAGAAATTGCTCAAAGCTCTTTAAATAAACTGAAAAAAATATTAGAAAGGCTTATTGAGAAGAAAAGAATTAATAGTAACAAACGGGATGAAATTTTATCCAATATTAAAATTGTTAGTTCTTTAAATGACTTATCGGTTTCAAATTTAATAATAGAGGCAATAATTGAAAATTTAAACATAAAGAAAGATCTCTTTTCAAAACTAGAAACTATTGTACACAAGGAATGTATTATTGCTAGTAACACCTCCTCACTATCAATTACTAATCTTGCTTCCTCTTTAAAAAATCCAAGCAATTTTATTGGTATTCACTTTTTTAACCCTGCCCCCTTAATGCCATTAGTAGAAATCATTCCAGCTCTACAAACAAATATTAATTTGTTGGATAGTATTCGTAATTTATTATTAAGTTGGAATAAATTCCCTGTTATAGCTAAGGATACACCAGGATTTATAGTTAATAGAATTGCAAGACCATTTTACAGTGAAGCACTTAGAATTTACGATGAACAAATAGCAGATTTTGCTACTATTGATTTTGCTATGAAAGAAGTTGGTGGTTTTAAAATGGGCCCTTTTGAATTAATGGACTTTATTGGTAATGATGTGAACTATGCAGTAACTGAATCAGTTTTTAAATCTTTTTATTACGATCCAAAATATAAGCCATCTTTAACTCAGAAACAATATGCTAGTGCTGGTTGGCTTGGAAGAAAAACAAATAAAGGATACTATGATTATAATAGTTCAAGTAAAAATGTGCCCAGTAAAGATGTTACACTTCTTAATTTAATATTTGAAAGAATATTGGTAATGTTAATTAATGATGCAGTTGATGCTTTTTACTTAGGAATTGCTTCTAAAGAAGATATAGATCTTGCTATTACAAAAGGTGTGAATTATCCAAAAGGATTAATTGCTTGGGGTGAAGAAAAAACTTTTTCTTGGGTAGAAAAAAAGATGGATGAACTATATGAAAATTATAAGGAAGATAGATACCGATGTTCTCCACTCGTTAGAAAATGGGGTAATTTAATAAAGTAATTAAAATGGTTTTTTAGAGCAGCATGCTTTTTTAGCAGGTAAATTGTCATTTATTAGCTCAGTAGATTTTTCTGTATTACAGTATGGAGCTTTTTCTTCTTTATTCTCTAAATTAATTTTTTTATAAATGATGGTATTTTCAGTAAAGTCAAAACTTAGAGATGTAACAACTAATCCGAATAAAGCTATAAAAGAAAAAGAAAGAAGTAATTTTTTCATTAACTAATTTTTTTTAAAGTTAAAAAAATTTCTCCAAAAACAGCACTTAGCTTTTAAATTAAAAGTTATTTTACTTTAGAATTCAGCTAAAACTGTTTTACCTCCAATAATAGTATCGTTTAATTTGACTTTTATTTTTGAATTTTTTGGAATAAATACATCAATTCTAGATCCAAACTTAATGAATCCGGCTTCCATATTTTGATTTACTGTTTCTCCTACAATAGCATAATTACATATTCGTCTTGCTACAGCACCAGCAATTTGTCTGTACAGTAGCTTTTTTTTATTTTTAGTTTCAATTACAATTGTAGATCTTTCATTTTCTGTGCTAGATTTAGGATGCCATGCAACTAGATACTTACCATCATGATTTTTACTGTAAACAATTTCTCCATTAACTGGATACCATTGCTTGTGAACGTTTAATGGCGACATAAAAATGCTTAGTTGAATACAGTCTTCATTTAAAAATTCACTTTCAAAAACTTCTTCTTTAACGACCAGCTTTCCATCACTTGGAGCAATAATATGTTGGTCGTTTAGTTGCACATTTCTTATTGGATTTCTGAAAAAATGAAGAATTAGATAGAAAAAAACGAGTGAAATCAATAATAGAATTACTTGAATAATAAGCAAAGAAATAAAGTTAAAACTTAAATAATTGACAAAACCAATAAATGCCATGATTATTAAAATTGTAGTATAACCCTCTTTATGAATTTTCATTCAGTAAATTTATTAAAATGTATAAAACTGGAATACTTATCATAAAAGCATCCATTCTATCTAGCATGCCTCCATGACCTGGTATGATAATGCCTGAATCTTTAACATTGGCAATTCTTTTGTAGTAAGATGCTATAAAATCTCCAGCAGATGCTGTAAAAGGGATAATAAAAGCCAATAGAATTAAGAAATTTAATGTGAAACATTCAAAATACTGATTAATATAATAAACTGAAAGTAAGGTGAAAATAAATCCACCAATAAAACCTTCCCATGACTTTTTAGGAGATATTTTAGGTAAAATTTTGTTTTTACCAATTTTAGAGCCCACTATATATGCAAATGTATCGAATATCCAGGTCATAATAAAAAGCACTAAAATAGGAGAAGAATCAAATTTAAATTCTGGGTAGTTATGATCTGTAAATCCAAAAAATTGAATAATAATAAATGGAACTATTACATATGAAAAAGCAATTAATTTTGATTGGCCTTTTCTAAGTTGCCACATTTCATAAGTACAAATAACACCAATTAAAGCAAATAAGATGCTAAAAGTTAATTCAGAATAACTTGTTGCAGACCATAAAATGCTTACATATAGAGCACCAAAAATAACTCTTTTATAAAATTCATTTATTTTCAAGATATAATATAAAATTTAACAGATTTATTAAGCACTTTTTTTTGTGCTCTGTTTTTTTGTAGTAGAAGCTTTTTTTGCGGAAGTCTTGCTGATGGTCTTTTTAACTTTAGGTTCTATTTCTTCTTTTTGAAAAGGTCTTTTTCCAAAAATTGTTTCCAAATCTTCTTTGAAAATCACTTCAGTTTCTAATAGTTTATTAGATAACTGGTGAAGTTTATCCTCATGTTTTTTCAAAATTGCTTTAGCTCTTTCATATTGACTATCTATAATCTTCTTAATTTCTTGATCAATTATTTTTGCAGTTTCTTCAGAATATGGCTTAGTAAACCCATAGCCTTGATTTTGAGAATCGTAATAAGAAACATTTCCTATTTTTTCATCTAGTCCATAAATAGTAACCATGGCCATTGCTTGTTTGGTAACTTTTTCTAAGTCACTTAAGGCACCTGTAGAAATTTTATTAAATATAATAGATTCTGCAGCTCTTCCACCAAGGGCAGCGCACATCTCATCTAAAATTTGTTCAGTAGTAGTAAGGGATCTTTCTTCAGGAAGATACCATGCGGCACCTAAACTTCTTCCTCTGGGAACTATAGTNACTTTCACTAAGGGATTAGCGTGCTCTAGCATCCAGCTAACTGTAGCATGACCTGCCTCGTGATAAGCTATGGTTTTCTTTTCTTGTTTAGTAATGATTTTATTTTTTTTCTCAAGCCCCCCAATTATTCTATCTACAGCATCTAAAAAATCTTGTTTTTGAACACTTACTTTTTTCTTTCTTGCAGCAATTAAGGCAGCTTCATTACATATGTTAGCAATATCCGCACCACTGAAACCAGGTGTTTGTCTAGCAAGAAAATCTTTATCAAGTTTTTTTTCCAATTTTAGAGGTTTTAAATGAACTTCAAAAATTTCCTTTCTTTCATTTAAATCTGGCATATCAACATAAATTTGTCTATCAAATCTTCCAGCTCTCATTAATGCTCTATCTAAAACGTCAGCCCTATTGGTAGCTGCAAGCATAATTACACCTGAATTAGTACCAAATCCATCCATTTCGGTGAGTAATTGATTCAAGGTATTTTCTCTTTCATCGTTAGAGCCCATATTAGGATTTTTNCCCCTAGCCCTTCCAATTGCGTCAATTTCGTCAATGAAAATGATGCATGGAGCTTTTTCNTTTGCTTGTTTGAATAAATCTCTTACCCTAGATGCTCCTACACCTACAAACATTTCAACAAAATCAGAACCTGATAAAGAGAAAAAAGGAACTTTAGCTTCGCCAGCTACAGCTTTTGCAATTAAGGTTTTACCTGTTCCTGGAGGCCCNACAAGCAAAGCACCCTTAGGAATTTTAGCACCTAATGCAGTATATTTTTTAGGGTTTTTTAGAAAATCNACTATTTCCTTTACTTCTTCCTTAGCCTCTTCTAGTCCAGCAACATTGTCAAAAGTAACATTAGTTGATTTTCCTTGTCCAAACATTTGTGCTTTGGATTTTCCAATATTAAATATTTGACCTCCAGCACCTCCAGCACCTCCAGAAACTCTTCGCATTATGAATGACCATACTGCAATCATAATTCCAAAAAATATAATCCATCCGAGAATATCTTTTCCAAAATTATCCTCTTCAACATAATCATACATTAAAGATTTATTACTGTAAGCATACTGTTTTTGAGATTCTTCTAAATAGGTTGAGAAAGTTTCATTATTGGGAATATTAAAAATATAATGTGGGCCATTATTAGGTCCGCCAAATACACTTTTTTTTGGAATGTTTTTATCCTTATGCGGTGGTTGATCTAACTGGTCAGGAAAAATATATACTCTTGCTTCTCTCTTGTTAATTACCTCAACTTTTCTAACCTGTTTATTATCAATAAAAGATTTAAATTCAGAGTAGTTTGATTTTAAAATACCTGTGTTCACTGGATTGAAGAGGTTGATAGAAATCAATATAACTGCTACGATTCCGTAAATCCAATAAAAATTAAATTTTGGTAGTTTTCCCTTTATCTTTTTCTTATTCGCCATTTAAATAAATTATGATTCGTATTCTTGTCTTGGAGCATCTCCCCATAAATCTTCTATTTTATAAATAGACCTTGTTTCTTTATAAAAAATATGTGCAATAACATTAACATAATCCATAAGGATCCATTCATTATTTCCTTTACCTTCTTCTTTCCAAGGCTTTTCTTTCAATTCTTTCATGCATTTTTTGTAAACAGCCCTATTGATTCCTTCAATATGAGTGGCAGAATCCCCATGNCCAATTACGAAATAATCACAAATAGAACCATCTATATTTCTCATATCAAGACAAACTACGTCATTTGCTTTTCCGTCAAGTAATCCTTNCACTATAGTGTCTTTAAGTAGCATGTTTGATATAAATTAATAATAATCTTAATTAAAAGATAATCTCCGCAAAAGTAGTTAATTATGGTTAATCATTTGATTTGTTGAATTGTTTATCGTTTATTTAACTAATATGAAGAGTCAAATTTTAGGCAATCAAATTATTAAACTTNTAACTGTAGATTCAACAAACAATTATGTTGCCAAACTAGTAAATAAGACAAAAATTTCATTTGGAACTGTAATTATGGCAGACTTCCAAACCAAAGGTAGAGGTCAAAGAGATAATTTATGGTATTCTGATAAAGGAAAAAACTTACTTTTTAGTATTTATTTTGATTCTTCTTTCCTTACAATTAATACGATTTTTTATTTGAGTAAAACGATTGCAATATCATTAAGAGATTTTATTTTTAATATAACTGGTAAAAATGTTGAAATAAAATGGCCCAATGACATATTAGTTAATGAGCAAAAAATAGCTGGAGTTTTAATTGAAAATCAGTTTAGAAATAGTAAAATTCATTCTTCAATCATTGGAATTGGATTAAACGTTAATCAAATTAATTTTACAAATAATCTTTCAGCATCAAGCTTGAGGGCTTTAACCCATAGAGAATATGATTTAACGTCTTTATTGGAAATTTTTTTAAATGTTTTCAATTTAAATTTGAGTATTTTGAAAGAGAAAAAATTTAATAGCATAGATGCTCAATACCATAAACATCTATTTAATTATAATAAATGGTCTTCGTATAAAGAAAAAGATGTTGTTTTTAAAGCTAAATTAAACTCTGTTAATAAGCATGGCTTAATTGAGTTAGATTTAGAAAATGGAACATCTAAATCATTTGATTTTCAACAAATCAGTCAACTGATATAGCTTTTTCAATATTATTAGCCATATGATTAAACAACTCATTAAGCGGTTTTCCAACCATAACTTTAAGTAAAGGATTGACATTGGCTTCACAAATTATTTGAGTAGTACAACTATTTGGAGACTTCTCCTGAATTTTAATTTTAATACAAAACTTGAATTGAGATTTGACTCCACTTTTTAATAAAATTTGATCATTATTAGATGATTCTTTAACTATATCTAAAGTATAAGCTTTCTGAATACTGAAAATGCAAAAATCTTTACTTGATTGCCAGTTATTAATTTTGTCTTTAGGTAATAGAAATTGATAATTATTTAAATCACACAAATACTCAACACATTTTTTAGCACTAGACTTTACAATTATTGAATCACTTTTAATTTTAAGCATTGCTTTTCCAATTTGCAGGATCTTTTCTCCAATGATTTAACGTGTCTAAATCTGATTTAGAGATATAATTATTTTTAAGTGCAGCGTCTATTAAAGTGGAGTAATTCGATAGCGTACTGAAAGAGCAAGATTCTTTTTTAAAATTATCAATTGACTTTTGAAATCCATAAGAGAAAATAGCTCCTAATGCTAAAACTTCCACTCCAAATTCACGTAAATCTTGAACTGCCTTAAGACTGCTTTTACCAGAAGATATTAAGTCTTCTATTACATAAACCTTATCTTCTTTAATTAAATCTCCTTCAATATTATTTTTCATTCCATGAGATTTTGATGCAGAACGGACATAACAAAAAGGTAGGTTTAACTCATCAGCGACTAAAGCTCCGATTCCAATTCCTCCAGTGGCAACAGCGGCAATACAAGTAGGTGAATAAGATTTGTTGATGAGTGAAACAAATTCATTTTTAATGTAGGTTCTAATTTCAGGATGCCCTAAAATTTTTCTATTATCACAGTAAATNGGTGATTTCCATCCTGAAGCCCATATGAAAGGATTAGCCGGCTGTAATTTTACTGCATTGATTTTTAAGAGAAATTCAGCTACTTTTNCAGCGTTATTAATAGGGTCGNTCATCATACAAATGTATAAAGTTTTTGATAGTAAAAGTGAGATTATTTTCTCTTCAGAGAAATTTAATAATTCGTCAATTATTGTAAATAATGCNTCAGAAATAAATGNTCATAATAANGCTGGTAAATTCTTGTTTATCCATTTATCAAGTAATCCNTTAAGAAGTATTGAAAACTGGTTTTCAAATTATGAATTTATTGATGCTGCAGGAGGATTAGTTGAAAATAATGGAAACTTTCTATGGATTTTTAGAAATGGTATTTGGGATTTACCTAAAGGNAAATTGGAAATTAATGAAGATTTCAAATCTGCTGGCATAAGAGAGGTCCGGGAAGAATGTGGATTGGACTCAAATTTAAAAATATCAAAACTATTATATGTTTCTTTTCACACTTACTCACTGGGCTCTAAAAATGTTCTAAAAAAAACATATTGGTTTAAAATGAATTACTCGGGGAAAAATAACCTTAAACCGCAAATTTCAGAGGGAATAGAGAAAGTTAAATGGCTTAATTTTAAAGAGTCTACTTTAAAAGCTGAAAATTCATTTGAATCTATAAAAGAATTGTGGAGGATATATTCAACTTAATTCTTTTTCCCAATTTGAAAGCTCTTATTTGGAGATAAGTTTTTTTCTATTTTAAAAAATGTTTCGTCAACACTCTTGCTATTATATAGAGCTGTTGGAGGTAATGCAGGATATTGATAGATATCTCCATTGGGGTCAATTAATAAATGAGTCGGAAGGTGATCTAATTGAAAATAAGATATTAAACCTTGTTTATTTAATGGATAAACAACGGGCCAAGATTTATATAATTTTTTTGCTGCGACTTTTTTATAGCTTTTAAGGTTGTAATCTAAGTTTANAGAAACAAAATTTANAAATTCATAGTTTTCTTGAAATTGATTAATGACCTCCATTTCATGCATGCTATTGTTATTCCAAGAAGCAAAAAAATTGATGTAAGTATATTTCCCTTTGAATTCATCAATTGAAACATCTTTATCATTGATATCAGTGAATTTTAAATTTGGACATGGAGTTCCAACACTTAATTTAGTAATTTCAGCTATACAGTTAGATGCAATATTTTTATGAACATTCCACTGACTCTTTTCAGCGATATTGTTAAGAATTGAAATAATATTTTCTGGTATATAATTTGGAGAATAGTAAGAATCATATAACCCTTTAATAGCAGCTAATTCTTTTAGTTTTGGATTAGAAAAGTATTTTGAATTATCCATTGCTTCTATTAATTTTTTGTAATCATTATAATTATTGATGGCGAATTTAATTTTGTCATTAATTGCTAATCCACCTACTTTAAAGACATCTTTATAAAAGAGATTAAAAAACTGCATGTAAGCGTCATTATTATAATTTATTTCATTGGTTTTAAGGTAGCTTTCAAATAAATATGTTTTATAATAGTCTCCCTTATTTTGATGAGCTAATTGTTCTAAAAGGGCTATTTCATATCTAATGTAATTATGTAAATACTTTATTTTGTTAGATCTATATCTAGCACTTAGATAAATTTTAAAATTATTAAGACTATCTTGAAATTCTTTATTATGCTTAGCCATTCTAATAATCTTATTAGTATCGCCGTAAAGGAAAAAATCTAATTCTAGATTGAAATCTAAAATCAAATGATTGATATCATTTTTTTTTAAATCAATAAATAGAAACTGAATATTAGATTTTTTTAGAGATGCTTTTTCAATTAGGGTGTCTTTCGGTATAAATAAATTATAATTAGATGTGGCGGTGTCGAGGTATAACATACCATGAGATCTTCCTATAAAAATTTCAGTAAGCTCTATCTGGGTATTTTTAAAAATTAATTTTGCATTACCATTTGAATCTATAATTTGTTGATCAAGTATCACGAATTTATTACTTATGTAGTCAAATTTCTTTTTCCAAATAATTGTTTCATTTTTATAATCAGGAGCAGCAATATTTATCACAGTTCCTAATGCAAAATGGATACTGAATACAAAAATCAATAGAAGTTTTAAACTGAGCCTATTCATGGCTTAGAAATATTAATATCAATTGGAACAAATTCATCAATATTACCTCCAGTTTTAATAATTTCTCTTACAATTGAAGAAGAAATCATTGCATATTTATTATTGGCTAAAAGAAAAATAGTTTCAATTTGTTTATTGATAATATTATTTGATTCGGCAATTTGTTTTTCATATTCAAAATCTAAGGAAGATCTTAGACCTCTAAATATAAATTGAGCATTTTCTTTTCTTGCAAAGTCAACAGTTAAACCTTCATATTTTTTAACTAATATATTTGGATGATTTAAAAAGGTTTTCTTCCCCCATTTCACTCTTTCTTCTATTGTGAAATGATGTTTTTTATTAGAATTAATCCCTATACCAACAATAAGGGTTTCTACTATTTCAGCAGCTTTAAGAATCACATGCTTATGACCAACGGTAATGGGGTCAAAAGATCCAGGAAATATGCCAATTTTATTTTTCACTATTTAATTTAAAAAAAGAGAAATTTACACTACTGTACGTTCTTCTTTCAATAAAGTTAGAAGTTTCTTCGAAGTTTACATCTTTTCCATGTTCCATAATAAGCCATCCGTTTTTTTTAAGAATTCTTTTTTCAAAAATAAGAAGAGGAATTTGATTTATATTTTCTAGGTTATAAGGAGGATCTGCAAATATTAAATCGTAACTATTTTCTTTAGTTTTTTCAATGAATTTCCAAGCATTAGCCTTAACGGTTTTAATATTCATTGATAGTTTTTTAGCATTTAAATTAATGAATTTCACCGAGTTAACTTGTTTGTCAACGCATACAACACTTTGAGCCCCTCTTGAAATAAATTCAAAGGCAATGCTTCCAGTTCCTGAAAAAAGGTCTAATACATCAAGCTCCGAAATTAAAACTCTGTTCTCAAGAATATTGAAAAGAGCTTCTTTAGCAGTACTTGTTGTTGGTCTGGCTTTAATATTTTTATTATTGGGAATATAAATTGATTTATATTTTCCTGAAATGATTCTCATTATGAATTTTTGTAGTCAGATTCTTTGTGAGAATAAATCTTAATTTCTGGTAATATTTCTTTAATTTTTGAAATCAATTTTTGATCATCTAATCCCTGATGATCAATAGAAAACTCTTCACCAATAAATTTTGATTCTTTAATTACGCTTAGTAAATAATATAATGAATCGTCAGAACTATCTATATTATACCTGTTGATTAAAATTAGTTTGTTTTTATGAAAAGATGAGATATATATTATTTTTTCACCAAGGAAAAATTTTAATTTATTTCTTTCGTCTGAAGAAAACATTAGGGACTCACAAAAATGCATTGTGGTAGAATGAGGCAGTTCAGTTTGTATTTTTTGATTTAAACTTTTTTTGATTCCCCAGTAAAGAAAAGATCCGTGAGCAGTATGCAAACTTTTAAAAAAGTTAAGTTGTGATTGATTATTAGTTAGGAGCTTATTTTTTTGGTCGTCTGAAATATTTGAAAAAATTTCTTCTGGTATAATGGTGAAGTAGGGATTGTCGATGTAAATATTTTTTATTTTAAAGTTGTCATCTTTTTTTGAAATTTTAAATTCTTTCCAAAAACCAGATTCAGTTACGGAAAAATAATTGTCTTCAAAAATGAATATGTCTGTAGGAGATGGTTTCAAGGATTTGGATTTATTTCCAATTCCCACTTGTTTTGACTTCGTTTAGAGAGCCTGTGATTAAAGTATCTCTTTCATTAAGCGGGTCATAGGGTGATGGGTCATAAGCTATAAATACTGGTGTTCCAACTTTTGAAAGTAGATAGAAATAATCTTCAGTTTCTAAATTAAAATCACTGTAATTAGTCTTTTGACCTTTGAAAAATTCAAACGTTATAGAGTTGGTGTCTATTGAATGATTAATAGCTAATTTTTTAAAATTTCCTATTTCTAAGTGTGGACTAGAAAATTCATCTTCTTTAACAATGATATTTTTTCCAACGTGAAATGGTTCAAATAATTCTGGATTGTATAAAGGTGGCTGTAGGTTGTATGATAAGACATCTTGAAAGTCTGTCCAGAACGCCCTAGAAGGTCTAGAAATTATATCTTTTTGAGTTAATTTGAGTTCGATTTTTTCTCCTGATCTTAAAATTTGAAACCTTATGGTGTCTTTTTTCTTATTTTTTAGTGCATTCAGAAAATCTTCAGACTTATTAAAGGATATAGAATCGACTAAAACAATATTATCTCCTATTAATAATTGAGGCATTTGAGGGATGGAATCTTTGACGATTAAGCCTTTTATGTCTTTTCCATAATAAGCCTTGTCATTACCATTATAATCGATTAAATAAGAAGATACAAAATTATATTTATCATCTTTTCTATGAAGAAGTACTTCAAATGTAATATCATCATTCGACTCTAAAATTTTTGCATCAATTTTAAAGTATTTATTTTGTGACATTGGAACTAAATCAAAATTATTGATGTCGAAATTATATAGCCTGTTGTTGGAGGAGTCCTGACTAGTGTCAAATAGTTTTACTAATACATTTTCCCAACTGGTGTCTTTATTTAGCAAGCCACATTTTAATGCCTCTTGTTCGTCATATGATTCTATTTGAATATAATCAAGTATAGGGTCGTATCCAAGTATTTCACAATGTTCAGGAGTGATTTTATAGTCAGGAACTATCCCTTTGGTGCTAATTGAATATACACTGTCATTTAAAAGAAATCTTTTAAGTTCTTCAAAATTGTCACTATACCAACCATATTTTTTTTTGTATTCTAATTGAATAATTTCAATGTCTCTTAAGCCTTGCTTGATGTTAGAGTCGATTTTTTTCTTCAAATCTATTTGAGCTATTGTTGTCGATATTGAAGAGTAAGTAGAGTAGCCTAGTAATAAACAGCTAATGAGCATTAAGGAAAGTATAGATAAGTGAGTTTTTTTAGTGATAATTTCTTTTATGTAAAGAATGGTTACCACACCCATAGCAACAACAACAAGAGCTCCTAATAAGAAAGTTCCGGATTGGCTTGTAGATCCTGTGCCACTAAATATAGCGGTGTTCAAAAGCATCAGCCCCATTAAAATAACAAGAACAGGAAAAATATATTTTTGTATTAGAAGGTTTCGTTCTTCCATAAAGAGAATTTAGTTGCAAATCTAATATTTTTTTCAAAAGCCACTTCTCATGTTATTAACAAAATGACAACATTAACTATTCGATTTTTTTAGAATAATATTTTAAATTTTAATTTAAAAAAAGCATTATAAATTCATTAAAGTACAAAATATAAAAATATTATTTTGATTTATTGATTCATCTTAATAAATTATTTTAATTTGTATATTTGGATTGATATAAATTTATGGATAAAGATATTCTTAAAAAAGCATTTGATTTGATTAATAAATCAAGATCTATGAGTGATCTTTTTGAAAAGGAAAAAAGCGTTACTTCTAAATACGTACATGCAACATCCAAAGGACATGAAATTATTCAAATAGCAACTGCCTTACATCTAAAAACAAATGATTTTTTATATCCATATTATCGTGACGACTCTATGCTATTAGGAATTGGCCTACAACCTTATGACTTGATTCTTCAACTATTAGCAAAATCTAAAGACCCGTTTTCTGGAGGAAAAACTTATTATTCTCATCCGAGTTTAAATGATCCTAAATTCCCAAAAATACCTCATCAATCATCGGCTACTGGAATGCAAGCAATACCTGCAACAGGTGCTGCTATGGGGTTAAAGTATAAGGAGGAAGTAGGTCTTTCAAAAAAAGATGCAAATGCCCCAGTGGTAATATGTTCCCTTGGAGATGCTTCATGCACCGAAGGTGAAGTCTCAGAAGCTTTTCAAATGGCAGTTTTAAAGAAACTTCCAATCATATACTTAGTTCAAGATAACGATTGGGATATTTCTGCGAAAGCAGAAGAGACTAGAGCACAGGATATATCTTTCTTTGCTAAGGGTTTTAAAGGTTTAGAAACTATTACAATTGATGGAACTGATTTCATAGAATCTTATAATGCAGTTGGTAAAGCTTTGGATGCTACTCGCAAAAGAAAATGTCCAGTTCTCATACATGCTAAAGTTCCATTACTTAATCATCATACATCTGGTGTAAGAATGGAATGGTACAGAGATGATTTAGAAGAACATACATCGAGAGACCCACTACCAAAACTTAAAGAACTACTACTTAAAAATGACTTTTCCGAAGCTGAACTTTCTGAAATTTCAAAAAATTCTAAGAAAATTGTTTTAGACGATTATAATAAGGCTAATAAAGAAAAAGATCCCAAACTTAATGAACTTCATCATCATATATTAGCACCAACTACAATTTTAAAAGAATCTGGTGTTAGAGCTCCTAAAGAGAAAGATCCAACTGTTATGGTAGATTCTGCTTTATTTGCTATTAGAGAGATCTTAGAATCTGATCTCAGGTGTTTACTTTACGGACAAGATGTTGGGGGAAGACTTGGGGGGGTTTTTAGAGAAGCTGCTACTTTGGCACAACAATTTGGAGATCATAGAGTTTTTAATACCCCAATTCAAGAAGCTTTCATTATTGGAAGTACTGCTGGAATGTCTGCTGTTGGGTTAAAACCTATTGTAGAGGTTCAATTTGCCGATTATATTTGGCCAGGATTAAATCAATTATTTACTGAGGTTAGTAGATCATATTATTTATCTAATGGGAAATGGCCCATAAGTATGATTTTAAGAGTTCCAATTGGCGCCTATGGATCCGGAGGTCCATATCATTCATCTAGTATTGAATCTATAGTTACCAATATAATTGGTATAAAAGTTTTGTATCCATCTACTGGGGCTGATCTTAAAGGATTAATGAAAGCTGCCTATTTAGACCCTAATCCAGTTTTAATTTTAGAACATAAGGGGTTGTATTGGTCTAAAATAAAGGGAACTGAAGGTGCTATGACTATAGAACCAGATAAAGATTACATTATCCCAATTGGAAAAGCACGAAAAGTAATTGAAGCTGATAATGTTTCTATTGAATCAGGCAAGTCAGCTTTGATTATAACCTATGGAAGGGGTGTTTATTGGTCACTTGAAGCTTCAAAATTTTATAATAATCAAATAGAAATTTTAGATCTTAGAACTCTTAACCCTTTAGATGAAGAACAGATATATGCTGCTTGTAAATTACACTCAAGAATATTAATAGTGACCGAAGAGCCCTCGTCTTCCACTTTTTCATTAGGCTTAGCAGGAAGTATTCAAAAAAATTGTTTTGAGTTTTTAGATGCACCAGTTGAAGTTTTAGGATCCGAAAATACACCTGCTATTCCTCTTAATGAGATTTTAGAAACTGAATATTTACCAAATGCTGAAAAAGTAAAAAAAGTTCTTTCTAAGCTTTTTGAGTATTGATTATTACAATTAAGATTTATATAATAACTTCGTTTTAATTTTTGTTGTTATGAAATACTTAAGTAAAGAAATCTTTGGCAATCCTATAGAGAATTGGCTCATTGCTATTGGAATATTAGTTGGATCCTTTGTCTTTGTTAAAATCCTTTATTGGGTCTTTTCAAATATTTTTCAAAAAATAACTTCAAAAACAACAAATAGTTTAGATGATACGCTATTAAGAACACTTAAAAAGCCAATTACTTTTTTGGTAATAGTTTCGGCTTATTTTTATTCAGTTAAATTCCTTCATTTTAGTTTAAATACTGAATCTATATTATTAAATATAGCTTACATATTTATAGCTTTAGGAATAACTTCAATTATTTCAAGAATTATTGATGCTGTAATTTCTGAAGTGATATTGCCCATTTCAGAAAAGTCTGAAACCAGTTTTGATAATCACCTAATTCCAGTTATACAAAAGGCTGTTAGGGCAATTATATGGTCCTTAGGGGTAGTTGTAGGATTAGATAATATTGGTTTTGATATCACAGCAATGATTGCTGGTTTGGGAATTGGAGGTTTGGCTTTAGCTTTAGCTGCTCAAGATTCGGTAAAAAATATTTTTGCAGGAATTATGATTTTTCTTGACAAGCCATTTAAAATAAAAGATAGAATAAAAATTGATGGACACGATGGAGTAGTAGAGGAAGTCGGTCTTAGAAGTACTAGAATAAGAACCCTTGAAGGAAGAATAGTTACAATACCTAATTGTACATTTACTGATAATAGCGTAATAAACGTTACTTCACAACCTGCTTTAAAAGTTAAAATCAATTTAGGTTTGACTTATGACACAAAAGAAGATGATATGCAAAAAGCTATTAATATATTACAAGATATTGTCAAAAACCAAGATGCGATTACAGATGATTATGCTGCAGGATTTAATGGTTTTGGGGACTTCTCATTAAATATATTATTTATGTATTATGTAAGACCTGAATCTCATTGGTTGAATACACAAACACTAGTAAATAAAGAAGTGCTAAAAAGATTTAAAGAAGAAGGGTTAGAATTTGCTTTTCCAACCCAAACTATATACAAAAAGGAAATTTAATCTATACTGATCAACTCTACTTCAAAAATAAGTGTTGAATAGGGGCCTATTTGTTGACCTGCACCTCTTTCTCCATAAGCTAAGTTGTAGGGAACATATAACTTCCATTTTGAACCAACGGACATTAATTGCAAAGCTTCTGTCCATCCTTTAATCACCCCTCCGACAGGAAAGCTTGCAGGTTCTCCTCTATCAACAGAACTATCAAAAACAGTTCCGTCTAATAATGTACCATGGTAATGAGTAGTAACCTTATCTTCTAATTTAGGTTTTGGACCTGTTCCTTCATTGATAACTTTGTATTGTAATCCACTAGCTAAAGTAATCACCCCTTCTTTTTTGGAATTTTCGTCTAAAAACCTCTTTCCTTCTTCAATTTTTGACTCACTCATTGCACTTTGTTTTTTAGCAAAGTAATTTTGTATAATCATTAAAGCTTGATCACCATTAATTTTGGGTTCAGTTTTATCGTTAATTACTTCTTTCATACCTATTAAAAAATTGTCAATATTAATATCTTCAAATTGAGATTGCATATTTTCACCAATATTAACTCCTAAGCTATAGCTTACGGAGTCTAACTCATTATTTAAAACAACTTCTTTTGGGGCTTCACTTTTACAAGCAATAAATAAAAGTAGGGATGATATAGCTATTATATTTTTCATTTTTAATTAATTTTAATTAATTCAACTTCAAAAATTAAGGTGGTATACGGACCTATTTGTGGTCCAGCTCCTCTTTCGCCATAGGCTAAATTATAAGGAACAAATAATTTCCATTTAGAACCCAATGACATTAACTGTAGTGCTTCAGTCCAGCCTTTTATAACGCCACCTACGGGAAAAGTAGCAGGTTGTCCTCTTTCAACAGAACTATCAAAAACAGTTCCATCAATTAAGGTTCCATGGTAATGTGTTGTCACTTGATCTTCTAATGTAGGTTTAGCACCTTCACCGGATTTTAATATTTCGTATTGTAAACCACTTTCAAGAGTAATTACATTATCTCTTTTTTTATTTTCTTCTAAAAACTTTTTTCCTTCTTCAATAACAGATTCACTTGCTTTGGCTTGTTGTTTTTTGAAGAACTCTTGAATAACTTTTTGAGCATCAGTGCCAGAAATTTTAGGTTCTTTTTTATCGTCTAATACATCTTTAATAGCCAATTCAAAGTTTTTTAAATCGATATCTGGAAATTGAGATTTAATATTTTCACCAATATTAACTCCTAAACTATAACTTACAGAATCTATTTCATTTGTGATTTTTTGTGCTGACATTTTTGTGTTTATTGTAATTATTAGTATTAGATATATATATTTCTTCATTTATGTAAGTTTAAAAAAATAAAGATGTAATTAACCGCTCTTCTTTTGAGTTCTTACAACTTTTTTTGTTACTTGGTTAGACGTTATTTTGGGTTTTTGCTTGGTAGATACTTTTTTAGGTTTTTTATCTTTCTTCACTACTTTTTCTTCGCCTTTAACACTTTCAGCTTTTTTGAGCTTAAGTTTTTTAGTATCATGAAGTATATTATACCATTGAAATAGTTTTTTTATATCAGAATTATAAACTTGTTCCTTATCATAATTTGGAACAAATTCTTCTAATTTTTTTCTTAGTTTAGAAATATCTTCAGTGTGTAAGATAGTTTTTTTACCATCGTTGGATTCGAATATTTTTCTATAGATATCAGAAAGTAGAATTTCTTCGTCGTAGGTATAGATACTTATATCTGAAAGAGCGCTAATTTTGTTAGAATTGAATATTGGAAAACGCTTTTTATCAGTGATTGATTCTACAATAACGTTATTCTTTGACTTTCCAACTACACTGAATAGCCCTGATTTTCCAGAAATTGATATGATATCTTTTAAATCCATAATTTAATTATCGCGCAAATCTAATAATTATTCTATAACTAATTTTATTGGTTTAAAATTAGATTTGTTTTTAATTCTTAACCAATATATGCCACTACTAGCATTTATGTTATTTATTTCAAACTTATTACTATTGGAATTGAATGTTTTTATTATTCTGCCACTTATATCAAAAATTTCTAAATTAAAAGGCCCTCTTGTGTTTTTTATTTCAACACTTGTACTATTTTTAAAAGGATTAGGGAATATGTAAATTTGTCCATTACTATTTTCAATATTATTTATTGAAGATGCAATTGATTGAGTAACATAAAACAGTTGGTTAATACTATATCCAAAATCCCCTTGTCCTTGACTAATTATTACATTATTAAAATCTTTTAAAGTCCAACTCCCATCACTTCCTCCCCATAAAGAGCCACCAAGTCCATCTCCATAGTAATCATTAAGTTCAAATGTGTAACACTCACTTTCATCTAAGAAAATATCTTTAATAATGGTAGTATTTGCTTGACTTCCACCACCAGTTGGATTACAATTGTACGGCCCCTCATTATACCAAATAGAATCTTGACTATCTTTTACAGTCCAATAAGTTTCTAAACAGTAATCATCTAAAAGTAGTTCAAGAGTTAGAGGAGCTCCAATATTATCATTGATATTTAGATATAAAATATTGATGCTGTCACACCCATTAACTGATTGAAGAGTATCTGTATATGACCCAGAAGAATCAATAAGGACCCCACCCCAAAGATAACTTCCGCAAGCACTTACACTATCTTCTAAAATAAAATTCTCCAGTATGGTTAAATGTAGAGAAACAATACTATCACACCCTAAAGATGTTAAAAGAGTATCAGTGTATAAACCACTATTTAAATAATTATTTCCGTTCCAAAAAAAGTTATTACAAGCTGTTGCACTATCATTAACAAATAGTGAATTATTAATAATAAGGTTTAAAGTTACAATACTATCACAGCCTAAAGAAGTTTGAAGGGTGTCATTGTAATTTCCAGTTTGAGAATAGATTACTCCATTCCAAAGAAAACTATTACAAGAAGTTATATTTTCTTGGCCAAATACTGAAGGGTTTATAATAAGGTTTAATACAGAAATACTATCACAACCATTTGATGTTTGTAAAGAATCATAATAAGTTCCAGATTGAGAATAAGAATTACCATTCCAATTATAAATATCACAAGTTGTAATGTTTTCAATTATTGATGCACTGTGGTTAACGGTTAGAAATAAATTGACAATACTATCACACCCAGAAATGGAGGATAAAGTATCTACATAATTCCCTGAAAGAGTGTAGTTATTACCATTCCAATTATAATCATCACATGTTATAATTGTTTCACTAGAAAAAATAGAAGAATTTAAAGTTAGAATAAGAGTAACAATACTGTCGCATCCTAAAATTGATTGTAAAGTATCAGTATAATTTCCTGATTGAAAGTAGTTATTTCCATTCCAATTGTAATTTCCACAACTAGAAATAGTTTCAGTTGATGAAACAGGTGAGTTAATTAATAAATTTAATGTTACAATACTGTCACAACCTCCAGCTACTAAGATAGTATCAACATATGTTCCACTTTGAGTATAATTATTACCATTCCAAAAATAATTATTACAAGAAGAAATATTTTCTGATGAAGAAATATAGTTAGAGATGGTTAAGTTGAGGGTTATAATACTATCACAACCATTGACTGTCTGTAAAGTATCTAAATAGGATCCAGACTGAGTATATGTATTACCATTCCAATTGTAGTTGTTACATGTTGATATATTCTCCTGAGAAGTTTCATTTTGATTGATTGTTAAAATAAGCGTCATGATACTATCACAACCATTTATAGTTTGAAGGGTGTCAGCGTAAGTACCTGACTGTGAATAATTAATACCGTTCCATAAAAAATTATTGCAAGATGTAATATTTTCTTGAGAATTAGAACCATTATTTATGGTTAAAAAGAGAGTGACTATACTATCACATCCAAAAGATGTTTGTAAAGTGTCAATATAACTACCAGAAATGGAATAGGTATTACTATTCCAAGTGTAGTTATTACAAGCTGTGATATTTTCTTGTGTATTAACAGAAGAACTAACTATTATTAATGAAGTTTTAGTTTCTGTTTCTGTAGTTGCTCCATCGCTTATAGTTAAGGAAACATTATAAGTTCCAGGACTAGAATAAGTATGAGTTGGGTTTTGTAATGTTGAGGAATTCCCATCTCCAAAATTCCAAATCCAAGAGGTTGGATTTCCTGTAGAAGCATCGCTGAAAATAATGGAACTTCCTAAACAGACATTTACATTATTAGCTGTAAAATCTGCACTTAATGAGGCAGTAGCTTGATTGATGACCAATTGATAATCTTCAGCTTGTGCATAAAATGGGTTATAACAGGCGTCTGTTATAGTTCCTGTAACAGAAGTTAATTCACTTATAATTCTTAATCTAAGAGGAGTGTTAGCCAATATATTTGTTCCATTTGAAATAGGTATCGTCAGTGTACCATTTCCGGTTGATGTATTAGTTCCATTTGCTCCATTTAAGTTAGGAGGATTTGCTCCAGAAAAAACTTCCTCATTTGGGTCTAAAAAATCTCCATCATTGTTAAAATCTATATATCCTTTGTAATCATGACCATTATACCATGTAGTTATTTCAAAATTATAAGTGCTGTCTTCTTGTAATGAAATGGTCTTCAGACATTCTGTAGTGAAGTCAACATAACCACCATCATTTTGAGTGTTGGAGCTTGACGCTGAAAATTCATTGATAATTGTGAAATTCATAATTCCTCCATATCCACCACTTGTTGCAGTTGAAGAACTTTGAGGAATACAATTGGCGCTAGTTAGCGTTCCTGAAGTTGAATTTGGAGATTCATCTCCTTGAGAATAAAGTAAACTTATACCGCTTGTAGCCAACATAGCTCTAGATCTATTCTTTTGATCGTTCGTTAATCTATCTTGACAAGATGCATAAGACATGTAATTTTTTGCACTATTATCATTAAAAATAGCTCCAGTACAATCATTCAACGAACCAGACTTACATTGACTAGTGTATCTTTTATGAGGTTCAGTATCTGAGCAACCATCACTATC
>NYYE01000060.1 GCA_002686655.1 Crocinitomicaceae bacterium
CAAAAAACAAGTTGGGGATTAAAGCTTCAAGGAGAAAAAGTAACCAACGATATAAAAGAATGGAACTATTTAGATTCAGCTAGATTTAACATTCCAAAACCTATTGATAGTGTTGGATATCAAGATCCAAGTTCTATTCCTTATCAACAATTAGTTCTCAGCAATCTTGTAAAAGCGAATAATAAAATAGCATCTTCTAGAGTAACTGGGTTTATTCAGCATAGATTCAAATTTAATAGATCAAAAGAAATAAATCTTCAATATAATACTGATAGTAATTTTAATTTAGATACCACATTCAATAGTCAAGATTATTTTACGGCTACAATTGGAGCTAGAGCTAATTATTGGACATTTAACAATCAAACTGTTTTTTCTCCAAGAATCAATATTAAGTGGAGACCAGCCTTTTACAAATTTGAAAATAACCAAATCGAAAGAAAGAATGTAACATTTAGATTAGCTACTGGATATTATTATCAACCGCCATTTTACAGAGCTGCAAGATATTTAGATGGCAGTATCAATCCAGCGATTAGAGCTCAAAAATCTATTCACATAGTTGCTGGTGGTGATATAGTTTTTAATATGTGGAATAGAAAATTCAAATTTGGATCTGAAATATATTATAAATTCTTACAAGATATTATTCCTTATGAAATAGAAAATGTTAGAGTTAACTACTACGGAGAAAACTTAGCATCAGGCTATGCAAGAGGAATTGATTTAAAAATTAACGGTGAGTTTGTAGAAGGAATTCAGTCCTATGCTTCCTTGAGTTGGTTACAGACAAAAGAAGATTTATCTAATGATTTCTATTATGAATACTTCAATCAAAATGGCGAAAAAATTATACCTGGATATACCATAGATCAGACCAGAGCAGATAGTATACTATATGAACCAGGATTTATTCCAAGACCAACTGACCAAAGATTATCATTTTCTATGTTTTTTCAAGACCAGATGCCAGATGATTGGGACACAGAAAAAGTAAAATGGAGTAATATGAAAGTTAATATAAATATTCTTGTTGCATCAAGACTTCCTTATGGACCACCTGGAAATAAAAGATATTCTGATACTTTAAGATCCAGTTTTTATAAAAGAGTAGACATAGGATTTTCCAAAGATCTCATAAATAATGAAACTGACAGATCCAAGTTTAAAGAGAAATCTATTTTCAATGAGATAGAAGCTCTTTGGATTGCTTTTGAAGTATTTAATTTACTGGATATATCTAATACAACCAATTACACATGGATAAGAGATGTTAGTGGCAGGCAATATTCCATACCAAGTTTTTTAACATCTAGAAGATTAAATCTTAAATTGGTAGCCAGGTTTTAAATATTATAAATGAAAAAAACAAGTACACTCATATTAAATAATTATGATGTAGAGAAGAAACTAGCAAGAATTGCATTTCAAATTATTGAGGATTATCACAGTGAAAAAGAATTATTAATTGTTGGGGTAAGTAAAAATGGTTTTTTATTAGCTGAGAAGATTATTCCATTGCTTACTAATGACTCTTTTAACGCAAAAACTGAGTTAATAGAACTCAAAATTGACAAAAAAAATCCTCTAAAAAAAGCCATTTCTTTAGATTCAAAAGTATCATTTCAAAATAAAAAAGTGATTCTAGTAGATGATGTTTTGAATTCTGGAAAAACATTGATGCATGCTGCATCCTTCTTAATATCTATGGATATTAAAAAAATGAATACCGTGGTATTAGTAGATAGAAGACATCGAAACTTCCCAATAAAAGCAGATTGGGTAGGCCTGACACTTTCCACAACAGTTCAAGAACACATTAATGTAGAAATTTCAAAAAATAAAATCTTAGTTTTTCTTGAATAATAATGTTTATTAGTGCGAATATGGAAAAGAAGAATGGTGTAAATCTATCCTAAGACTACCATCAACTAATTTATATCCAAAAGTATATTCTACTTTAGCTTCATTACCATCTAAATCAGTAAAAAAGTAATTACCCATAGCGATCGCACGGTTTTCTTCAAGAATAAAACCTGAATTCTCAAATCTTACTTTTGTCCATGGATTAATGGCAAAGCCTTTATCTTCTTGACAAGCTCTATTATCTCCAGCAATAAAGTAAGAGAGCGCTTCTGATTTCGATGGTCTAAATTGCTCAATTTCACATTTTGTTGGTTTGAATAAAACACTTCCATTTTGATAAGCATAGAGTTTATCTAAAAAATCACTAGTAAAAGATTCACAACTCGATCTGTCATCTTTAAGAGAACCTATTTTAACAACTCCTTGTCCCCACTCATTTTGAGCACTCATTACTTGTTCTTTTGTTATCATTTTGTTTAATTTTAAAATATATATCTAAAATATCTGATTTTACATTTTTTTCAAAATTAATTTTTTAAAAATTTGTTAAAAAATCCATGGTATCTACGCCATCAGCATAGTCCCATAAATTGGGTTTTTGGGCATTACCATATAAAAGACCTCCAACTCCTACCCTACACTGAATCTGATTTGATAAAACATTTAATTCTGTTTCCAAATCTTCTAAATTAGAGTAATATTCAAAATTTACTACGCTGATAGCAGAAAACAAATTTTTATCCTCTTTAAGTATTAAAAACCCATTGTCAAAAAACAACTTTTTTTCTAATAAAAATATGGATCTGTTATAATCGTAGTTGTTCATGTATTTATTGTGATTTATTAGATCTTTGTAATGAAAAAAGTTCTTAAAGAGCTTATCAATATCGAATTTCTTAGGTAAATATAGTTTGGTAACTGATCTGCATCCCAAACCATAATATTTTAAAATATCATGAGATAGATTGAGTAATTGATCGTCAGTTACATGGTCATCAATTACAGCAACAGATGTTCTATTTTTTCTAAAAATATGTGGGTATTCACCAAAATAATAATCAAAATATCTATTGCTATTATCGCTTCCAGTAGCAATAACCAAATCAAAATCTTTTGGTTTTTCTTTTAAGACAACTACCTGCTTTTTTATGTTTTCATCAAATAAGGATAATAACTTAATTATTAAAGGAATTAGAACATCATCTTTTTTAGATAGTTTCACTTGAACATTCAACCCTAATACTATACAGCAAAGTACATCATGAAGACCTACTAGTGGGAGATTACCAGCACATATTACAAGAACGTTTTTATTGATGTTTGTAGGTATTTTATATTTAGATAACCACACATCAATATTATCTTCATTCAAGTTAATAGACCAATTTTCAAGAGAATTATTTATCATTTCTTCAGTAAACCAAAGATTTTTTTGAGATGCCTTTTTAATAGATGCCTTAAAATAATTAAATTCATTTTCGCTAATTCCGCATTTATAACCTGGCCAGGAATTAAATTTTAATCCATAATTTAAGAACCGACCTAACTGCAATAAAGATTCTTTTTGATAAACGTTTTTTCCTTTTTCCATTATCACTACTATATTTGCATAAAATTAACAACGATTCTTAAATGGCCATTAAAATTACAGATGAATGTATTAATTGTGGAGCTTGCGAACCAGAATGTCCTAATACTGCCATATATGAAGGTGGAGCAGAATGGAAGTTTTCTCAAGGGACTTCTGTTAAAGGTCAATATACAGGAATCAACTCAGGTATAACTGTAGATTCAGAACATGATAATGAACCTGTAGATATGGACGTTTATTTTATTGTTACTGATAAATGTACAGAATGCAAAGGGTTTCATGATGAACCTCAATGTGCAGCTGTTTGTCCAGTAGATTGTTGTGTTCCCGATGAAGACTGGGTGGAAGAAGAAAATTTCTTACTTAAGAAAAAGGATAGCCTTCATAATTCATAGTTATATGAAACTATTTTCAGTTCTATTTTTCTTTACTTTTTTTTGGTATGGTTTTTCTCAGTCTATGGAAAGCTTTGAAATTAAGCTAATTGAGAAATTGGAGGAATTACATTTTGAAAAAGATTATAATAAATGCATGAATTTAAATGAAGATTTCAAAACTATTTTAACTACTACCATTCAAAATAAAGAAGCTTTTAATTATTCTTTCGATAGTCTTTCAAATTTCATGAGTACAACCATTTCAGAGGATGGAATTTTTAGAATTTTTAACTGGAATATACAATTAGAAGGACAAAAGCAGCACTATGAATGTTGGATTTTACTCAATAATTTAAAAGTTATAAAACTGCATGATTTTAAAAACAATATCCCAGAAATAGAATATGCATCTTTAGATGAAAACACTTGGTTTGGAGCATTGTACTATACCATTATTCCCAACAAGAAAAAAAATAAAACAATCTATACTTTATTAGGTTGGGATGGAAATGATATGTTTTCAAATAAAAAAATTATTGAATCTATGTACATAACAAAAAAAAATAAAATTCAATTTGGGTTTCCTATTTTTAATTATCCTGATGGTAAAACCAAAAAAAGAGTCATTTTTCAATATAACAAACAATCTTACATGTCTTTAAAACACAATCACATAAGAAAAGATGATTATATTGTTTTTGACCACTTAATTCCTTCATCACCTCACTTAAAAGATTTTCCAGATTGGTATGTTACTGATTTAAGCTTTGATGCTTTTAAATGGGAAGAAAGTGAGTGGAACTATAAAAGAGACTTCGATGCTAAATCACTAAAAATTTTGAGGAGACCCTTTAATGATCCTAATAAGTAAGATTATATATTTTGTTGTTAATAACAGAAAGCAAAAAGTTAATAAATTAAACCTCCAACATTATATTTCAATTGAAATAATTTCACACTTTTGTTGCTATAACTATAATAACAAATATGCCAAAAGTTCATAATTTCAGTGCTGGACCTTGTATCCTACCTAATGAAGTATTTCAAAAATCAGCCGAAAGTATTTTAAATTTTAATAACTCCGGTCTTTCTTTAATAGAAATATCTCATAGAAGTAAAGACTTTGTAGAAGTTATGGAAGAGGCTAGAAAACTAGTCAAAGAAATTCTTGAAGTTCCGGAAACTCACGATGTACTTTTTTTACAAGGTGGAGCAAGCTTGGGATTCTTAATGTCTGCTTACAATTTAATGGGAACACATAAAACTGGTGGCTATTTGGTAACAGGGGCCTGGGCTAAAAAAGCTGCAAAAGAAGCTTCATTCATGGGAAATTCATTAATCGTTGATTCATCTGAAGACAAAAACTTCAATTATATCCCAAAGGATTATGAAATTGGGGATAACTTGGATTACTTTCATGTAACGTCCAACAACACTATTTTCGGAACTCAAATTAAAAACTTTTACAAGGGGAATATCCCCTTAGCATGTGACATGTCATCAGATATTTTTTCAAGAAAAATTGATGTTAAAAATTTCGACCTAATATATGCAGGTGCACAAAAAAATATGGGTCCAGCTGGAACTACTTTATACATATTTAATAAAGATATTCTCGGTAAAAGTTCAGTCCCCATTCCTACAATGCTAGATCTTAAAACTCATTCTGACAAAGATTCAATGTTTAATACTCCACCCGTTTTTGCTGTCTATGCTTCTATGTTAACTTTAAAATGGCTTCAAAATAATGGAGGACTGGATTCTATCGAAAAACAAAATGAGAAAAAAGCAGATTTAATTTACAATCAAATAGATAATAGTTCTCTTTTTAAGGGAACTGCAAATTTAGAGGATAGAAGTACTATGAATGTTACTTTTACTCTTGAAAATGATGATTTAAATGAGACATTTAATACTATGTTATCAGATGCCAAAATAAATGGACTTAAGGGTCATAGATCTGTTGGTGGATTTAGAGCTTCTATGTATAATGCAATGCCTATTGAAAGTGTTCAGTTATTAGTAGATGTAATGAAAGAATTAGAAACTAAAAAAGGTTAATTATGAAAATTTTAGCAAATGATGGTATTTCGGCTTCGGGAATAAATCAGTTAGAGAATTCAGGATTTGAAGTAATAACTGAAAAGGTTAACCAATCCGACTTAATTGAATTCATAAATAACCAAAAAATAGAAGTTATTTTAGTCAGAAGTGCTACTCAAATTAGAAAAGATATAATAGATAATTGCTCATCCATTAAAATTATTGGAAGAGGTGGAGTTGGGATGGATAATATTGATGTTAACTATGCTAAAGAAAAAGGGATTGAAGTCATCAATACACCTGCTGCATCTTCTCAATCAGTCGCTGAATTAGTAATGGCTCATCTTTTTAGTATTTCTAGATTTGTTTTTGATTCCAATAGGAATATGCCAAAAAATGGTGAAAGTGATTTTAAAACATTAAAAAAGAAATATGCAAAAGGAATTGAGTTAAGGGGAAAAACTATAGGTATAATTGGTTTTGGAAGAATCGGTCAATTCACAGCTAAATATGCTCTAGGAGCAGGAATGAATGTAAAAGCATTTGATCCTTTTATGAAAAAAGTTGTTATTGATATTGAAATTGCCCATCAGAAAATTCAGGTGCCTATTGAAACTTGCTCCATGAACGAGCTACTAACAACATCTGATTTTATTAGTCTTCATGTTCCCATGCCTGAAGATGGTAAGCCAGTATTAGGTGCCACCGAATTTGAAGCAATGAAAAATGGGGTGAGAATTGTAAACGCTGCAAGAGGCGGAGTTGTTGATGAAGACGCTCTTATTAAGGCCATTAGTTCTAATAAGGTAAGTTTTGCTGCACTCGATGTTTTTGTTGGTGAGCCTAATCCCTCAACTGAGATACTAAATAATGAAAATATTTCCCTAACTCCTCATATTGGAGCAGCAACTGGTGAAGCTCAAGATAGAATTGGAATAGAACTAGCCGATAAAATCATAAATTTTTACAACCAATAATTTTTGGTAAATTGCCAAAATGGCAAATATAATTCCTTTTAAATCTGTCCGACCTTCAAGAAATAAGGTTCACCTACTATGTTCTAGGCCTTTTTACACCTATAAAAAGAGTCACCTTAAAGCCAAATTAGAGAGTAATCCTTACTCTTTTTTACATGTTATTAATCCAGAATATAATAAAGTCAACAAAACTGAACCTAATAGCTTTGATAGATTCAAATTAGTTAAAGAAAAATATGAAGATTTTAAAAAAAATAAATACTTAATTAAAGACCAAAAATCCCAACTTTACATATATAGACAGATTTCCGATCATGGGGTTTTCACAGGAATTATTGGGGGAGCTAGTGTTAAAGATTATGAAAATAATTTAATAAAAAAACATGAAAACACCATTCATAAGAGGGAAAGTATTTTTAAAGATTATTTGGAAGTCACAAAATTTCACGCTGAACCCGTATTATTAGCCTATAAACCAACAAAAAAAATTCAAGAAATTATTAATGAAATTATTTTAGAAAGACCAGAATATGAATTCACTACTACAGATAAAAAAGTCCATGAGTTATGGTTAATAGATAAACGAAGTCATTTAAATGAAATTATTGAAGAATTCAAGCTTATTAATAACATCTATATAGCTGATGGGCATCACAGAATAGCATCTTCTTTACTTTATCAAAAAAGCAATCAAAAAAGTATTACTAATAATCATTTTTTATCTTTTTTTATCGACCAAAATGATTTAAAAATATATGAATATAATAGAATCATAAAAAACATCTTCCAATTCAACAAAAATGAATTTTTAAATAAGCTAAAAAACAATTTCAAAGTTGAAAGTTTATTAAAACATCAAGCGCCAAAATCTAAAGAAGAACTAAGCATATATTTTAATAATAAATGGTATTTACTTAGGGTGAAATCTGAAAACATTATAGATGATTTTAAAAGTCATTTAAATAGTCAAATCGTTTCTGATTTAATACTTAAGGATATATTTAATATTAATTCAAAAGATTCCTATAAAAATATTGAATATATCAAAGGAAATCAACCATTAAGGTTTTTAGTTAACAGAGTAAATCAACTAAGAGATGGTATAGGGATACAACTATATCCTCATGTTATTGAAGAAATAACTTCCATGGCAGATAGAGGAGAAAATATGCCTGCTAAAAGCACGTGGATAGAGCCTAAACTGAGAAGTGGTCTTACTATTTACGAATATTAATTCACTAATTCTTTAACCTTATCTGCTGCATCTTTAAGAGTTACAGCTGAATGAACGTTAAGTCCCGAATTATCTATAATATTTTTGGCTTCAATAGCATTGGTTCCTTGAAGTCTTACTATAATTGGTACAGGGATATTTCCAATACTTTTATAAGCCTGTACAATTCCATTAGCTACTCTATCACATCTAACTATGCCTCCAAAAATGTTAACCAAAATACCTTTAACATTAGAATCCTTTAAAATTATATTAAATGCCTTTTCTACCCTATCAGCATCTGCAGTTCCACCCACATCTAAAAAATTAGCAGGATCTCCACCACTTTGTTTAATAATATCCATTGTTGCCATCGCTAATCCCGCACCATTTACCATACATCCAATATTACCATCTAGATTTACAAAATTTAAACCTGCTTGATCTGCTTCAACATCTGTTGGATCTTCTTCAGAAAGGTCTCTTAATTCAGCATATTCCTTATGTCTAAAAAGTGAATTATCATCTAAACTAACTTTAGAGTCAACAGCTAGAATTCTATCATCGCAAGTTCTCAATACTGGGTTTATTTCAAATAAAGAAGCATCACACCCTTCATAGGCTGAATATAAAGAATAAACAAATTTTGTCATTTCCTTAAAAGATTTACCACTAAGTCCTAGATTAAATGCAATTTTTCTACATTGAAATCTAGTAATTCCAACTTTTGGATCAATTTCTTCTTTGAAAATTAAATGTGGAGTTTTTTCAGCAACCTCTTCAATGTTCATACCTCCTTCGGTTGAATACATTATAATATTTCTTCCCGTTTCTCTATTTAATAAAACTGACATATAAAATTCAGATGTTTTATCAAAATCTGGAGCATAAGCATCTTCTGCAATCAATACTTTATTTACTTTTTTTCCTTCTGCAGTTGTTTGAGCGGTTACTAAATGCCCTCCTAAAATCCCATTTACTTTATCCTCCAATTCATGAACACCTTTAGCTATTAAAACTCCATGAGATCCCGTTTCTTTCACTTTACCCTTTCCTCTACCTCCAGCATGAATTTGTGCCTTTACAACAAACCATTCTGTTCCAGTTTCTTCATTTAATTCTTTGGCTGCTTTTAAGGCTTCAGTAGCTGAATGAACAACTTTTCCTTCTTGAATAGCAACTCCATAACTTTTTAGTATGTCTTTGCCTTGATATTCATGTAAATTCATAAAATTGATTAATTTTTAGTAAATGTAAAAATTTGTATTAATGTTTACTTTACTTAAATGAAAATTATTACAATCAAATTAAATTTTATCTTGAAATAAATTTAAACTACTTATTTTTATAGCATGATTAAAGGCATTCAACTGCACAAAAAATTTAATGACTTAAATGTTTTAAATGGGATTGATATTTCAATTGCAGAAAGAGAAATAGTTTCTATTGTAGGTAAAAGTGGTGCTGGAAAAACAACTTTACTTCAAATTTTAGGAACTCTTGAAAAACCATCAAGTGGAAAAGTATTGTATGATGAAAAAAATGTTTTTGATCTAAATGAAAATGAGTTAGCAGATTTTAGAAATAAAAATGTAGGATTTGTTTTTCAATTTCATCATCTTCTACCCGAATTTACAGCGCTGGAAAATGTTTGTATCCCTGCATTTATTTCCAAAATATCTCAAAAAATTGCTGTTGAAAAAGCAGAATATTTACTTAATCAGATGGGAATTGCTGATAGACTAGATCACAAGCCATCTGAACTTTCTGGAGGAGAACAACAAAGGATCAGTGTAGCGAGAGCATTAATAAATGACCCTAAAGTTATTTTGGCAGACGAACCAAGCGGAAATTTAGATTCAAAATCTGCTGAAAAACTGCATGAACTTTTTTTTAAATTGAGAGAGCTAAATAATCAAACCTTTGTCATCGTTACACATAATAATAAACTAGCTAATTTAGCTGACAAAAAAATTATTATCAATGACGGTAATATAGACTAGAAAGAAGGACAAGACATAGTTCTAAAAGTCTTTTTCTTTGGAGCACAGTATACTTTTAAAGCAATAGATAGTTCATGTGAACCCCCAGAATAAGCACCCAACTGCGACGTAGTTAAATCATAGCTGTACCCAATTCTTAGAACTTTTGTATCCATACCTAATGTTATTATAAAAGAATCTCCCTCTCTGTACCAAGCTCCAATAACATAGTTGCCTTTAGTGTAGTATAAACCAATATTTAATTGTTGGAAATCACCCTGTTGAACAAAAAGGAGACTAGGAGATAATGATTCATTTTCTTCAGTGAAAATTGACTTTGAAACTAATGAGATTTCAGTACCCATATGAACAGTATATCTTCTATCAAGAATTGATTTATTAGAAGAGGAAGCAGAACCTTCCATTAGAGATATTTCTGGTTCCGTGAGGTGATGAGAAGCAATACCAAAATAAAATTTATCTGTATATCCTAGTAAGCCTGCAGAAAAATCAAAAATATTAACTGGAGCGGGGTTTGAAAGAATATCATTTGAAGAAAAAACAAACCCTCTTCTTGGGTGAATCATATCACCAAATGTTAAATTATTTTTATCGACAGATTTTTGAATATAGGTTCCTTGCATTCCAAAATTAAGCGTGAATTTTCTTGTTAAGTGCTGATGATATGAATAAATAAAACTCGCTTCGTTTGATTGTAAGGTCTTGGCAATCTGATCACTCAATAAAACAATGCCTAAACCACCTTTTAAAGCATCAACATATTGATCATAAGTAATTGAGGTAGTTATAAAATCTCCTGAAAAGCCTGGCCATTGGTTCCTGTAATTAGAAACAATCCTAGGACATTTATTACTTCCCGTAAAAGCTGGGTTTAAATAAACAGGGTTGGAATAAAACTGAGTAAAAATAGGATCTTGACCATAAGAGAAGAAACTTGAAGTAAAAATAACAGCAATAAGTATCCATATAATTTTAAAATAATTAATTATATAAAAGTTTTCTCTTGGCATATTAGTTTTATACTCTAAAAATGAAATATAGTTATGAAAAAAGCACTAAAATTAACAACATTATCAAAAAACATAAAAATTAAGTCCTTTTTTTAGAAAAATAAAAATTTGATAATCAATTGATATAAACTATATTTATAATTATGTATTCAATACATAAAATAAATAATTCATTAATAATTAAACTTTAAAAATCTTTAAAATGAGTGATTTCCCATGGTTAAAAAGTTATCCTGATTTTGTTTCGCCAACTACAGAAATAAATTACCAAAACATTGTTGAAATTTATGATCAATCTATTAAGAATTTCGGAGATAATGTTGCCTATAAAAATATGGATGTTGAACTTACTTATAAAGAAATTGATAAACATGTTAATGCTTTAATATGGTTTTTTCAAAATAAAACCAATCTTAAAAAAGGAGATAAAGTAGCACTTCAGATGCCTAATTTATTACAATATCCAGTTGCTATTTTTGCTTGTTTAAAAGCTGGTTTGGTGATTGTTAATACGAATCCTTTATATACTGCAGATGAAATGTTACATCAGTACAAAGATTCTGGAGCTAAAGCAGTAATAATAGTTGAAAACTTTGCTTTTAACCTTGAAAAAATTCTTTCTCAAACTGGAATTGAAACAGTAATCACTACAACTATCGGGGACTTATTAGGAGGTTTAAAAGGTAGTATTGTAAATTTTGTTATTAGAAAGATTAAAAAAATGGTTCCTTCTTATTCACTTCCAGGAAGCATTTCATTAAAAAACATATTAAAAGAAAATAGCGGTAAAAAAGGAACTTCTGTAAGTATCAATAATGACGACACTGCATTTTTACAATATACAGGTGGTACAACCGGAGTTTCTAAAGGAGCGGAATTAACTCACGGAAATATTTGTGCCAATGTTTCACAAGTTGAATCTTGGATTGGAAAAAATATAAGTGAGGGAGAAGAAGTCATTATAACTGCACTTCCGCTTTACCATATTTTTGCGCTTACAGCTAATTGCCTTACTTTCTTTAGGTATGGATCAAAAAATATATTAATAACTAACCCTAGAGACATGCCTAAATTCTGTGCAGATCTAAAAAAGAATCCTTTCACTGCCATAACGGGTGTAAATACCCTTTTTATTGGCCTTATGAACCAAGAAGTTTTTAAAAATTTAGATTTTTCTAAAATGAAATTAGCTCTTGGAGGGGGTATGGCTGTACAAGATATAGTTGCAGAACAATGGGAAAAACTTACCGGGTGTCCATTATTAGAAGCCTATGGGCTTTCAGAAACTAGTCCAGCAGCAACCATTAATCCATGGAATGGAAAACATCAAATTGGTTCAATTGGATTACCTCTACCAAGCACTGATATCAAAATATTAGATGACAATATGAAAGAAGTAAAAGTTGGAGAGCCTGGAGAAATTGCTATCAAAGGTCCTCAAGTAATGAAAGGCTATTGGAATCGTCCTGAAGAAACTAAAAAATCTATGCATGGAGACTATTTCTTAACTGGAGATGTTGGAACTATGGACGAAAAAGGGTTTTTTAAAATTGTCGATCGAAAAAAAGAAATGATTTTAGTTTCAGGCTTTAATGTTTACCCTAATGATGTGGAGAAAGCTATTTCAGAAAATCCAAAAGTTTTAGAAGTAGGAGTTCGGGGAGAAAAAAAGGAAGATGGAACTGAATTTGTAAGAGCATTTATTGTAAAGAAAGATCCATCATTAACAGAAGATGAAATTATTAATTTTTGTAGGGAAAAACTCACTAACTATAAAGTTCCAAAAAGCATAAGTTTTAGAGAAGAATTACCAAAATCAAACGTGGGTAAAATTTTAAGAAGATTATTAGAGTAATAGAAAGTGTTTAGGTTTGTATAATACCTGTTTTATAATCTTCTATTACTGAATTATTATTAGCAGCTTCAATTCCCAAAGAAATCCACTTTCTTGTATCTANAGGGTCTATTACAGCATCTAACCATAATCTTGATGCAGCATANTAGGGTTTAATTTNCGAGTCATATTTACTCTTTATGTTTTCAAATAATTCTTTTTCTTTTTCCTTTGAAATTTTCTCTCCTTTGGTTTTAAGTGAAGCCAATTCTATCTGAAGTAAAACCTTAGCGGCTTGTTCTCCTCCCATAACTGCAATCTCTGCAGTAGGCCAACCAACTATTAGTTTTGGATCATAAGCTTTCCCACACATGGCATAATTGCCAGCTCCATAAGAATTTCCCATTATTATAGTAAACTTTGGGACAACAGAGTTCGCCATAGCATTAACCATTTTTGCTCCATCTTTTATAATCCCACCATGTTCAGACCTACTTCCTACCATAAATCCACTAACATCTTGAAAAAAGACTAAGGGAATCTTCTTTTGATTACAATTCATAATAAACCTTGACGCTTTATTAGCACTATCACTATATATAACACCACCAAATTGCATTTCAGATTTACTGTTTTTAACTACTTTTCGTTGATTAGCCACTATACCAACAGACCATCCATCGATACGAGCATAACCACAAACTAAAGTTTTACCATATGATGCTTTATATTCAGTAAAATCACCATTATCAATAAAAAAATTAAGTATTTCTTTTACATCATAATTAGCAGATCTTAAGGAAGGAAAAGTACCGTAAAACTTCTCCATACTGAATTTAGGTTTTTGACCCTCAATTTTATTATAATTTAATTTTTCACTAGTNGTTATTTTACCTACAATATCTCTAATTGTAGATATACATGATTTATCATTTGGAGAATTGTAATCTGTAACTCCACTTATTTCACAGTGAGTTTTTGCTCCACCCAATGTTTCATTATCAATTATTTCACCAACAGCAGCTTTAACAAGGTAAGATCCAGCTAAAAATATGGTACCAGTTTTATCAACTATTAGAGATTCATCACTCATAATAGGTAAATATGCTCCACCAGCAACACAACTTCCCATTACTGCAGCTATCTGAGTAACTCCAGATGCACTCATTTTTGCATTATTTCTAAAAATTCTACCAAAGTGCTCTTTATCAGGAAATATTTCATCTTGAAGAGGAAGAAAAACACCTGCACTATCTACTAAATAGATTATAGGTATCTTATTTTCCATTGCTATTTCTTGAGCTCTTAAATTTTTCTTTCCAGTAATTGGAAACCACGAACCAGCTTTTACTGTTGGATCATTAGCAACAATTACACATAATTTTTTATTGACATAACCCATAACAACCACTACTCCACCAGCTGGACATCCACCATATTCTTCATACATTTTATACCCCGCAAAAGCACCAATTTCTATAGAAGAACTTTCTTTATCTAATAAAAGACTTACTCTTTCTCGAGCTGATAATTTTCCTTTTGCCTTTTGCTTTTTAATTTTTTCCTTTCCTCCNCCAAGATAAATCTCATTTAACTTTTTATTTAAATTAGAAATCATCAACTTAATTTCATCTTCATTTTTATTAAAAGCAATATGTTTTTTAGAAGATCTCATAGACTATAAAGTTATAATAACTATGAAGCTAATATAACTAATTCAAAATGTTATAATGTAGNAATTAAGCTATATTTGAAATAAATAAAGTTTATGAGAATAGGAATAGTATTGTATCCTACTTTTGGAGGAAGTGGAATTGTGGCAACAGAGTTAGGAAAAGAACTAGCTAAAAAAGATCATGAAATTCATTTTATCACCTATACAGAGCCGGTACGTCTTGGTGAATTAAGAAAAAATATTTTTTATCACGAAGTAAGCACGTCTGATTANCCACTATTTAAATATACTCCTTACGAACAAGTTTTAACAAGTAAGTTAGTNGATGTTGTAAAATTTGAAAAATTAGATTTANTACATGTTCANTATGCAATTCCACATGCCTCAGCTGCTTATATGGCACAACAAATTCTTAGTGATCAAAATATTAAAATACCATTTATAACCACCTTACATGGTACAGATATAACTTTAGTGGGAAAAGATCCATCTTTTGAACCAGTTATCAATTTCTCTATAAACAAATCAAATATGGTTACTGCTGTATCAGAAAGTCTTAAAAAAGATACCAATGAGCTTTTTGAAGTCAAAAATAATATTAAGGTTATTCCTAACTTTATTTGCATTGATGATTATAAACTTGAAAATAACGATTTCTACAAAAAAAGATTTGCTCCAAATAATGAAAAAATTATTTGCCATATTTCAAATTTTAGAAAAGTGAAAAGAATCAAAGATGTATTATTATCATTTGAAATAATTTCTAAAGAGATTGATGTAAAGCTAATTCTTGTTGGAGATGGCCCAGAAAGATCGGCATTAGAAAAGATATCAAGAGAATCACAATATAGAAATAATATTTACTTTTTAGGCAGTTTAAAATCTACTAAAGAGGTACTTAATATTTCTGATTTATTCTTTCTTCCTTCTTCAACAGAAAGTTTTGGATTATCCGCTTTGGAAGCGATGGCCTGTAGTGTTCCAGTAATTTCTACTAAAACTGGTGGAATACCAGAAGTTGTAATTGATGGTGAAAGCGGATATTTAAGTGAAGTTGGTGATGTAAAAGAAATGTCTAGTAACGCTGTAGAAATACTATCTAATGAAAATAAACTATTATTATTTAAAGAAAATGCATTGAAACAAGCTATGAAATTTGATGTAAAACAAATATTACCTAGATACGAAAAAATATACGAAAAGTGTATTGATTATTACTTAAGTAAATGAATCCAAAACTCGTCTCTTACAGGGTTTGAAGTTCTATTGCCATCAGCATCGTAAGTACTGCCAAAAGTGCCATCCATAATAACCAAATAAACTCCCTCTCCACACTGCTTACCATCTTCGAATGTTCCATCCCATTCAAAATTTGGATCTTGGGAAGTATAAATTAATTGTCCCCATCTNTTATAGATTTTAACTTCCATTACATCATAGCATGGATCATCCTTGCCAGCTAGTTTGTAAGTGTCATTTACACCATCTGAATTAGGAGTGAAAATATTTGGAATATCTTTAACGTCTCCTGTAGGAGGTTCAACCGTGACGTGAGAAGATGCTAAAACAGTATCTGAACCACAAACAGTAGAAAAAGCTCGGTAATTTAAATCAAACTCTTTTTGAAAAACATAATCACAATCNGTAACCCAACAGAACCTTAAAGCTACTTTCTGAATAGCAGAAGAAACATCACCAACATGAGAATAACCAATCATAGAAACTGTATTTCCAATACTATCATTAAAATTTTCATAATAATATTCACCCGTAGAATTATTATAAGTAGGTGGAATGAATGAGGAATCGAAATCAAAATTTCCAGAATATGGCTCTATGGCTAATGTATCATATATGTTGACGGTATCTTCAGCGTATAAATCTATACACATAGTATCATCAAGGGAAACAGAAATATTTGAAGGGATNTCTAAAAAAGTTGGAGCAGGCTTCTTATTTACCTTAACACTCAACTCTTTTATAACTTGATTATATCCGCTACAATCAACAGAATAAGAATCCATATTTATGAAAAAAGTAGAATCAATTCCTTCACAAGGAGCTTCCCAGCAATATCTCATATATATCTCTCCGGTTGTTCCAAAATAACCATTGTTGTTTAAATTGAGATTGAAAAAGACGGAATCTCCAACATTATTATTCCAATTGTCATAAACATAGTTGGTATTACCTGAAACGTAAGCAACTGGCTGCATATAGGAACCAAATAAATCAAAAGTACTTGAAGTTAATTTAAGATATAAAGAGTCTAGAGGGTCATTAGTACCCACCTCAATATCAAAACAAATACTGTCTTTAACATAAACATCTACTGAAAAAGTATCNAATGCCGTACTACTTGGATCATCGTTAATTGAAAAAAGTGGTGGATTAGCCAATACACAAGCTTCAGACTTATACTGAGCATCTCTTCTAACTTCTCCAATTTTAACTCCATTTCTAAATTCTTCTACCCTAACNGCAAAAGCAAAGTATCCAAAAATAGAAGGACAAGCAGTAATTTCTCCTGTAACAGAATTTATAGACATCTGTGGGGATCCACCAATAGCATTAAATTGATTGTATCCTGGAGCATAGTTACAAGTTGGATAAAAAGGATAAGCTCCACCTCCAGGTGCAGAATTACCATTGTTTGTATTGGTTCCATCATCTAAAGGTGGAACTAATGAAAAAACCAATGAATCACCATCTGGATCTGTAACCGGCCAAGTGAAAAACTTAGTATTATTCACACAGAAATAAGCATCGTTAGGATAACTTCCAAAATCTGGAGTTGAGTTTTGACCTAAACCAGGATCTGGAATAATTGCAAAAATTGAGATGCCATCCGATGTAGGATTTAGTAAATTATCAACTAGTCCGTTTCTACAACAAGTTTCATAGTGTAAATAATAACCCATAGAAAAGTTGGGTAAAGTTACAGGTGTTAACCCATTATAGACTCCTTCTTCAATCCTAAAAATTGCAGGATTTGGAGTAAAACATGGATCTCCTAGAGGTACGATTGATCCACTTCCATTATTCAAATAAAGAGTTTTTATTGTTTGAAGGTTATTAGTTCCTACTTGATAAATTCCTATAGTAACTGAAGCAGGCATATTTACGGCACCATTTACATCATCACGAAATAATCTTAACTGAATATCATAAACACTAGAGTTAGTACCATTACTAGTCATAGTGACTTTAAAATCTCCGCCCACAATGTGTGTTGCATAGATTTTTGAAGAACTAAATGAAAATAGAACAATAATAAGAAAGAATATATTTCTAATAAAATGGTTACTCATACAGATTAAAATCGATGTAAAACTAATTTATTTAAGGATAAAATCAAATTTCTATTTACTAAGTATTTAACATAATAACGTGAAATNTAAAAACAAGTTGGGNTGGTACTTAATAAAAATTATAAGATGTAATTAANATTAGGTTTTTTAAATTACTTTTATTCTACATGAAAAAAGAACTCATTTCTCAAATGCTAGATGCCTTATGGCTTCCTAGACTTATTGAAGAAAAAATGCTTATTCTTCTAAGACAAGGCAAAATATCAAAATGGTTTTCAGGTATAGGTCAAGAGGCTATTTCGGTAGGCGCTACATTAGCTATGGAAGATGATGAATTTATTTTACCAATGCATCGAAATTTAGGAGTTTTCACTACAAGAAATATAGATTTATTTGAATTATTTTGTCAATTTCAGGGAAAAAAAGAAGGATTCACTAATGGTAGAGATAGATCTTTTCACTTTGGAACTATGAAACATAAAATTGTGGGTATGATTTCTCATTTAGGTCCACAATTAGGAATAGCCTGCGGCATTGCATTAGCCGAGAAAATTGAAAAAACTAATCGATCTACTTTAGTATTTAGTGGTGATGGTGGAGCTAGTGAAGGTGATTTTCATGAAGCTTTAAATGTGGCTTCTGTATGGCAACTTCCAGTAATTTTTGTTATAGAAAATAATCAATGGGGGCTTTCTACTCCTTCCAAAGAACAATTTAATTGCAAGCAATTTATTGATAAAGGAATTGGATATGGCATGAAAACAGAACAGGTAGATGGAAATGATATACAAAAAGTTTACGAATGTATTAATAGAGTAAAACAATCTCAAAAGAAAAATCCTGAACCATTTCTTGTTGAAGCCTTAACATTTAGAATGAGAGGGCACGAAGAGGCCTCTGGAACCAAATATTACCCTGATGGATTACAAGATAAGTGGAAAAAAAAGGACCCTATTTTAAAACTGGAAACTGAAGCTACAAAAGAGAACCATTTTTCCACAAAAGAGATTCAAGAAAAGAAAGCAGATTTAAAAAATAAAATAAACAAAGCTTGGCTAAGGGCTTATTCCGCAGCTCCACTAAAAGCAGATTTGAATACAGAGCTAGAAGATATTTATAAAAGTCATAATAGTGAAAACTCGATTACATATGAGAATAAAAAAGAAATGAGATTTATAGATGCTATTTCTCAGGGTTTATTTCAAGGAATGGAAAAATTCGATAACTCTATTATTATGGGTCAAGATATTGCCGAGTATGGAGGGGTTTTTAAAGTTACGGATGGATTTCTAAATAAGTTTGGTAAAGACAGGGTAAGAAATACCCCACTATGTGAATCTGCCATTGTTGGTGCAGCATTAGGTCTTTCTCTTAAAAAGAAAAAAGCAATAATGGAAATGCAATTCGCTGATTTTGTTACTGTTGGTTTTAATCAAATAGTAAATAATTTAGCGAAATTACATTATAGATGGGGGCAAAATGCAGATGTTGTAATTCGAATGCCCACTGGTGCAGGTGTAGGAGCTGGCCCTTTCCACTCTCAAAGTAATGAAGCATGGTTTTTTCATACNCCAGGACTCAAAATAGTCTACCCTTCCAATCCAGAAGATGCTAAAGGTTTAATGATTGCTGCAATAGAAGATCCAAATCCTATAATGATTTTCGAGCATAAAGCATTATACAGAAGTATTACTGGAGAGGTTCCTGAAAATTATTATGTTACACCAATTGGAAAAGCAAAACTTATTCAGCAAGGTCAGGACTTAAGCATTATAACTTACGGAATGGGTGTTCATTGGGCAAAAGAAGCTGTAAATAAAAACAAACTATCTGCTGATATTTTGGATTTAAGAACTTTACTGCCACTTGATAAAGAGGCCATTTTTGAAACAGTTAAAAAAACCAATAGAGTGCTCATTTTGCATGAAGATTCGTTAACTGGTGGAATTGGAGGAGANTTATCCTCTTTAATTAATGAAAATTGTTTTGAATTCTTAGATGCNCCAGTAATAAGATGTGCAAGTCTAGATACTCCTGTTCCATTTGCAAAAGAGTTAGAAGAACAATTTTTAGCGAATAATAACTTGGATGAAAAAATTAACTATTTAATTAATTATTAATAATGAAAAAAATAATTTTATTTTTTTTCTTAAGTCCTTTAATTTTCATATCACAGAACAACAATTTTGTTATTGGGATAAATGGAGGATTATATCTAGCAAATCAAAATACATCAATTCAATATAATGGCAATTATAATAGTTATGGAGTATCTAGTATTTTCAATAATCCATTAAATCAAATAACATTTGATCAATTTTTCCAATATCCTTACTACATATACGATATTCCTAGTGATATAAAATACAATCCAGCATCTGAATTAGGTTTTCACATTGGATGGAAAAAGAAAAAATCAAAATATTATGTGGATATCAACTTTTCAGATATTAAAATTCAAGATTTTATTACTATTGCTGTAGACAATCCTAATAACCTATCTCCAGAACCTAATTATGAACCAGTAAGTATAATAGGGAACGAAAAAAGAAATATGATTAATCTGGGAGTCCAGAAAAAAATTTATGAAGATTCAAAAATATCTCTGTTTTACCCAATTTTTTTACAATTATTAGAAGTGAGAATTGTAGATAATTTTATCACCATTAATAATCAACAATATAATATACTTCACAATTTTCAATCATCTTCTAATACTAATCAAAATCAAGGAAGAATTGGTCTAGGATTTGGAAGTGGGTTAATAGTAAATTATTTTGTTAATAAAGATGTTTCTTTTGAATTTGGATATCACATTCAATATTCAAAAACTAATTTTTCTGAAAATTTAAATCCTTGGGGTATTCAAAATTCCATTTTTGCTAGAATTGTTTTAAATGGATCTAAATACTTATCAAATTCTAACAATTAAAATATTTAATGAAACTTTTTAAAATAAGAAGTTCTAATATTTTTTTTCTATTGGTGTTTATAAGTTCCGTTAATTCCTTTTTTGCACAAGAAAAAAATAGGATAGATAGTACAAGAAAAAAAAATATAATTCTAAATTCTACTGCTTTAGGAGCTACTACATTGGCTTACTTTGGTCTTTATAATTTATGGTATAAAAATTACCCACAAACTTCTTTTCATTTTTTCAATGATATAGAAGAATGGAATTATATGGATAAAGCAGGTCACATATATTCATCTTATCAAGTAGCTAGAAAAAGTCATTTGTTTTTGGATAAAAAAAATATTGACAACCCCATTGAGAAAAGTTGTTTTTATAGCTTATTTTTTATGTTAGGTATTGAAGTTTTGGATGGATTTTCTAGAGAATGGGGATTTTCAAATTATGATTTACTTTCAAATTTTATTGGTACTGGCATTTTTTATTTTCAAGAAAAAAAATTCAAAAGGCAATTGCTGAAATTAAAATTCTCATCTCATTTAAGTCCTTATGCTATTCATAGACGAAGTTTATTGGGAGATAATATATCACAAAGAATTTTTAAAGATTACAATGGTCAAACCTATTGGCTTACATTTGATTTTAACAATAAAATTCAAGATAAAATAAAAGTTTTTAAATATTTAAATTTTTCTTTGGGCTACTCAATAGATGGTTTTGTTGGAGCAAGAAATAATAATATTTTAAATTGTNCANATTGNAATGAAATTAAAAGGCAATCACAACTATTATTTAGTATAGATTTGGATTTATCTGAAATANAGACCAAAAATCGTNTGGTACAATTACTATTAAATTCATTTTCAGTTATTAAGTTTCCAGCTCCTACTATTATCTTACAAGATCATAATGAATTTAGATGGTTTTATTTTTAATCAAAAAAAAAATCAACTTTCAAATTCAATATATTTAAATCTAATAATATTTTCTCCTTTATAAATTTTCATGACAATAGTTTTATAAGTCNTANGGTTTTTTAAATTTTTATTATCATTGTATTTATGGAAATTATATCAAGTATTGGTACATTAATTATGCTAATTATCTTACAAATCGTATTGGGATTTGATAACTTATTGTATATAGCANTAGAATCAAAAAAAGCTCCAAAAGAGAAACAAGAATATGTAAGAAAGTTGGGGATTTCTATCGCTATTATTCTAAGATTAGTATTACTCTTTTTATTGGTAAATCTTNTTGAGAATTTTAAAAACCCTCTAATTGAATTAAATACTGATTTTATCAGACTAAATATGAATTTACATTCACTTATTGTTTTATTTGGTGGAGGATTTATTCTTTACACATCTATAAAAGAAATTTGGCACATGATAATTTTTGAGATTAAGGAAGTTTCCNCTGAAAAAAAATCGTCTAGTAAAGTAATATGGATGATAGTTCTTATGAATCTTATATTTTCCTTTGATTCCATATTAAGCGCTATGGCTTTAACAGAAAATTTTATCATTATGGCAATTTCAATAGTAATAGGTGGTGTTTTAATGATATTGGCTGCCAATAAAGTTTCTACATTTCTTCAAAAAAATAGAAAATATGAAGTTTTAGGCCTTTTTATTTTATTTATTGTTGGAATAATGTTAATCAGTGAGGGTGGAGAAAAAGCTAATCTAATTATATTTAATAATCCTGTTCATGCGATGAATAAAACAACTTTTTACTTTATTATAGCCATTCTGGTATTTGTAGATATGGTTCAAAGTAAATATCAAAAAAATATTTCTAAAATAAATAATTGAAATTTCATTTAAGTATTAAACAAAATTGTAGTAAAAATAATTTGTATCTACTTTAGAAAAAAAATNTAAATATGTTCGATAAAATCAATCTTAAAAATGCTTTAATTAGTGAAAGATCNAAATTATCAAATAACATTGTTAAATCTGTTATTAACCAACTTAACAATGATTTTTTACAAGAAAAATCTATCGAAACTCATCTTTCTGATTATCATTCTAAAAATTATATTTCAGACATTGACATTTCAAATACTGAAAATGTATTTAACATCAAAGAAATTGAAAATATAGCTGTAAAACATAGGCTAAGGTTTTTACCGACTAAATATTTTAAAAATCATATTCCTAAAGAAGCTATTTTTAAAATTAAAGAAATTGAAAAATCTCATTCAACTTCAATAAAACAATTTTATATCCTAGCCCCCTCAACCGCTTTTGACTTAGAAGATTGTAATAAAGATCCTTTATTATTTATCCCATTAAAAAACAATAATTTTCTTCTTGTACACAAATGGGGAAGTGATTTAAGCTGGTTTAAAAAATTAACTGCTTTACCTTTTAGAAGTTTAGAGTCTATGTTTGCATCTGTAGGAATTATTGCATTATTAATTGCTTTATTAACTCCAACATGGTTAATTCTTAATGGCGCTGAAATTGACATGGGATATTTTGGATATCATAGATTAGCATGGTTCTTTTATGCTTTTATAATGTTGTGCTCTTTATCTACTTTTATATGCTTTTCACAAAGCATTTATCCCAGCGAATACCAATGGAATAAGAAAACCTACAACTAATTAATTTTACCTAAGCAAAGTTTTAATCTTATTATTTTCTTTACAGAATCATAAATCTGTTCTCTAAATGTAGAGTCAAGTTCAATTGCTTTCAATATATCCATGATATCTTTTTCTTCATCAACTGGCATCAACAATTGATCACAACCCGCTTGTGCAGCAAGCAAACCACAATTTTCAAGGTTAACTACCCCTCCCATATTCATNGCGTCTGTAATTATTAACCCTTTAAAACCCAACGAATCTTTCAATAAGCCTGTTACAATGTTTCTTGAACAAGTTGAAGGCTTATCGTAGGTGTTGTAAGCTACATTATTTTTTATAGCTAAGTGAGCGACCATAATAGACAACACACCAGACTCAATAAGTGGAACATAATTTTCAACTTCTCGCATTTGGCCATCAATGTATATCAACTCTTTGTGGGTATCTCCTTTAACAAAGCCATGACCTGGAAAATGTTTTGCAGTAGCGATAATGTTGTTGTTTTGAGTTTGCTCAATAAATAAATTAGAGAAAGAAATTACCGTATCCATATTTAAACCAAAACTTCTGTTACTGACCACTTTATTGGGTGAAGCATCAATAACTGGTGCAAAATTTTGAGTAATGCCTATTTTATTTAAATCTTCACTGATGGTATTAGTTACACTCTCAACCATTTGAAGGGTATGAATTTCATTGGTTTTAGGAACTGGCTTAGACCCAGAAATCTTTCTATTGACTAACGTTGGTTCTGCATCGGCACTATAGATTGGTGGCAGGAAACCATTTGCTTTTGCTATGCTATCAAATACACGAACATCATTTGTAAACTCTTTAAAAGTTCCATTTAATAATAGTATTCCTCCAATCCAGCCTTTACTAGCTAAATTATATACATNATCACGAGGTTTACCTAATCGTCCAATAGCAGGAACAATCATTTGACCTATTCTTGTGGTATCATTTAGCAAATTAAAAATAGAATCTACCTTATTGGAAATAGAAGGGTTAATATTATAAAAATNACTTAAACTATAATCTTGCGAATAGATGAAATTAAAATTGAATATAAATGACAGAACTATTAAATATTTCATATTTATGATTTGTCAAAAATAATACCACGTTTTTTTAAAAAAAATAAATAATAGATATATTGTCCATGCCCTATTGTTGATAGGAAATAATTACATTTGCCAACAAATAATCACCATTATTAATAGTATTATGAAAAATATATTTTTGGTATTCTTATTTATTTCTTATTTAGTAATTAATGGGCAAACTGTTTTATTAAATCAAGATTTTAACTCTGGAGATATCTCATCTTGGTCCCTAATAGATGCTGATTTAGGCACTCCTTTCACTGATTCGACAGTAATTAATTTACCAAGTTCTTTTCATTTAGTTGAAGACTATGATTCATTAAATATTGGAGATTCAATTATGGTCGCAAACTCTTGGTTTAACGATACAACAACTGCTAATAATTTTTTAATAACTCCTGCTGTAGTTTTTTCTAATAACGGAAATTATTTAAATTTTGAAGCTAAATCTGTTGATGGATCCTATCCAGAAGCACTTCAGGTTTATTACTCAGAATATGCAGAACAAGATAGTTTACTCAGCGGGAAATTAGTTTTTGATACAGTTGCAGTTCCTAATTTATGGACCCATTTTGAAATTAAACTTGATTCAGTGCCACAAAATATTCCTCTTTATTTTGTTTTTAGACATTATTCAAATGATCAATTTATTTTAGCTCTAGATAACATTAATATTATCTCCAACGATTTAACTAACAAAGAGAGGTATTTAAACCCTTCATTTAGAGTTTATCCCAATCCTTCAAATGGAATAGTAAATATTGACATTAAAGGAACCGAAAAATACATTCAAGTATACAACTCTTTAGGGAAAATCGTGTGGAATGGTAATATAAATAGAAATCAAAAATTGCAATTAAAAAAAGGGGTTTATATGGTTAAATCCAACAATGATATTTGTAAAATTATTATCAAATAATTTTTTAAACTGCAAATACTAAAAATTGTTAATTATTAAANTCATTTTATTAAATCATTAATTTTAGTTTATAATCAATCTTATGAATATTAATATAATCTTTCTTTTTGTTATGATCTCTTTTTCCTGTTTAGGTCAACAAAAATTACAATTTAAGATTGATGGTTTAAATGATACTACCGTTTTTTTAGCACGATATTTTGGAGAAAAATTATACTACGCAGATACCACAATATCAAAAAATGAAACTGTTATTTTTAATAAAAAAGTTTTAGTAGGCGGTATCTATGCTGTTGTTTGCCCAAANTCTAAATACTTTGAATTTATAGTGGCTGATGAAGATGTATTAATGGAAACTGATATTAATGATTTCAATGGAAAAATGAAAGTTATTAAATCTGAGAATAATAAAATTTTCTATGATTACATCAAATTTTTGGGTTCCATGAAAGAAAAAATGATGTCTATTAATCCAGAACAACAATCTAAAAAAAGAGAAGAATTAGATATTCTCGTTAAAAAATTTCAAAAAGAAAATATTCTAGCCAACCAAAATTTATTAGGAGCTAAAGTACTTGCTATGTCAATTGATCCTGAAATTCCTGAAAGTATCATAAATAATGACTCTTTAAGATATAGATATTATTTAGACCACTACTGGGATCATATTGACGTAACTGATAATAGAATTGTCCACACACCTGTATATCACAAAAAATTAGATTTCTTTTTTAAGAAAATGATTCCCCAAATACCAGATACTATATGTAATTATGCTCATCGATTAATCAATCAGATGGATGTTAAAAGTGATCTTTTTAAATATACTGTTCATCATTTAACCTATAAATATGAAACATCAAATATTATGGGAATGGATGGAGTTTTTGTATGTATGGCTCAAGAATATTATTGCCCTGTTGACAATTCAAAAGCTTTTTGGATTGACTCTACAAAATTGGTTGATTTGTGTGAAAAGGCTGAAAAAACATACCCACTTTTAATAGGTAAAAAAGCACCTAGACTAATATTAGCCGATACCTCAGAAACCAAATGGATTGATTTTTATAAACTTCCAAATAAATACAATCTTTTACTTTTTTGGGATCCAGATTGTGGTCACTGTAAAAAAGAAATTCCTAAACTGACCAAAATATATGAATCTCTAAAAGAAAAAAACATTGATATTGAATTTATTGCTATTGGAACTAATCTAGAAAATAAGAAATGGAGAGATTTCATAAAAGCAAAGAATCTAAAATGGATAAATATTTCAGATTTTCCAGAAGCCAATGAGAATGCTAAAGAATATATTTATGAGAAAAGAGTTACAACTTTAGGTAGTTTAAACTTTAGATTAACATACGACATATTTAGCACTCCCCAAGTTTACTTAATTGATAAAGAAAAAACAATTATTGGTAAAAAATTAAATGCATTATCTCTTGGTAGAATGATAGAACATTTAGAAGACATTAAAATAGAATACTTAGATATTCTAGAAAAGGAAAATAAAAAAGAAAAAGAAAGAATTGAAAATTCAAAAAAGAAAAATAAAACAGAATAATAAAATGGTATAGTTTTTGACCATTATTATAAAACACATTTTATATATTTGAAATCATAAACACAAAATCACAAAAATGAAAAAATCAATATCACATCTAACCTTATTTATAGCTTCGTTATTTGTAGTACATTCTTTTATTGCACAACAAATAGCAGTAATTTCTGAAGGAGCAGAAATATCATTTGATAAATCTACTCACGATTATGGTCAAATTGAAAAGAGTGCTAACGGTGAATGTGTTTTCGTATTTACAAATAATGGAAATAAACCTTTGAAAATCACTAATGCAAAAGGGTCTTGTGGTTGTACTGTTCCTCAGTGGCCTAGAGAAGAAATTGCTCCTGGAGAATCGGGTGAAATAAAAGTTAGATACGATACCAAAAGAATTGGAGTAATTAATAAATCTGTTACTATTCAGTCCAATGCTATGAATACAGATAATATTACAAGATCTAGAAAAGATAGTGATGGAAAAGTAATTGGTGGAACTTCTATTATTAGAATTAAAGGAGAAGTGAAAGCTCCAAAAACTAATGCAACTCCTATGAAACCTAATCAGGGTCCTGTTAATAATCCTACAGAATAAATAAAACTTATTATTTACTAAAAAAGCTACCAATTGGTAGCTTTTTTTTTAATCTATTTAGATAGGAGTTCGTACATTTTTGTTCCAAGATCAGCTGGTGAATCAACTACATGAACTCCACATTCTTTAAGTATTTCTTTTTTGGCGGAAGCAGTGTCACTATGCCCACCAACAATAGCACCTGCATGTCCCATAGTTCTTCCCTTAGGAGCAGTATCTCCAGCAATAAAAGCTACAACCGGCTTAGTTCCATTTTCTTTAATCCATTTTCCAGCCTCTGCTTCTAAATTACCGCCGATTTCACCAATCATAATAATACCATGAGTATCATTATCATTCATTAGTAACTCAACAGCATCTTTTATAGTAGTACCGATAATTGGATCACCTCCTACGCCAATTGCAGTAGTTTGTCCTAAACCAACTTTAGTAACTTGATCTACCGCTTCATAAGTAAGTGTTCCAGATTTACTAACAATTCCTACATTACCTTTTTTAAATATAAATCCAGGCATGATTCCTACTTTTGCCTCATCTGCTGAAATAACACCAGGACAATTAGGGCCAACCATTCTACAATCTTTATCACTAAGATATTCTTTTACTTTTATCATATCAGAAACAGGAATACCTTCTGTTATGCATATTACGACCTTAATACCTGCTTCTGCTGCTTCCATAACTGCATCGGCAGCAAATGCTGGTGGAACAAAAATGATTGAAACATTTGCTTTAGTTTTATTAACTGCGTCTTGAACAGTATTAAATACTGGTTTACCCAAATGTTCCTGACCACCTTTTCCAGGAGTAACTCCACCCACAATATTAGTACCGTAGGATACCATTTGTTCAGAATGAAAGGTTCCTTCACTACCAGTAAAACCTTGAACAATAACTTTTGAATTTTTATCAACTAATACACTCATAATTAAATATTATTAGGTTAAATGTAAGAAAAAAAAAACCGCTCTGAGAGCGGTTTATATTATTAAATTTTAAAAACTATTTTCCTTTATCCATTTTGTCTTTTAATGCAGACAAAGCTTCTAAATCACCAAGAGTAGTTTTTTCTCTTGAATCATTAATACTCCTAACTGCTCTACTAGTCTTATTAGCATTAGATTTAGTTCTTTTTGCTTCAACATCTCCCCAAACTTTAGTATGTGAGACAAGGATTTTTTTAGAATCTTTATTGAATTCTAGAACCACAAACTGGCACTTTTCTTCTGCTGCTATGTAAGAACCATCTTCTTTTTTCATATGTTTTGCAGGGCAATAAGCCTCAACACCATACTCCATTGATACAATTCCTGCTTTGTCTTTAAGCTTAATAACTGTTCCTTCATGTGAAGAATTAACAGTAAATACAGTTTCGTATACTTCCCAAGGATTTTCTTGTAATTGCTTGTGTCCTAAACTTAATCTTCTGTTTTCTACATCAAGTTCAAGAACAACAACATCTAATTCATCCCCAACATTACAAAATTCTGATGGATGTTTGAATTTCTTATCCCAAGATAAATCTGATATGTGAATTAAACCATCGATACCTTCTTCTAGTTCAACAAAAACACCAAAATTGGTGAAATTTCTAACTTTTGAAGTATGCTTAGATTCAACTGGATATTTTTTATCGATATTTTCCCATGGGTCTGGAATCAATTGCTTAATTCCTAGAGACATTTTTCTTTCTTCTTTGTCTAAAGTCAAAATAACAGATTCAACTTCATCTCCGACCTTAAGAAAATCATTTGCAGTTCTTAGATGCTGACTCCAACTCATTTCAGAAACGTGAACCAGACCTTCAACACCTGGAGCTATTTCTATAAAAGCACCATAATCAGCAATAACAACTACTTTCCCTTTTACCTTATCACCAACATTTAAGTCTTTATTTAGTGAATCCCAAGGATGTTCTGAAAGTTGTTTAAGACCTAAAGCAATTCTTTTCTTATTATCATCAAAATCAAGAATTACAACTTTAATTTTCTCATCTAATGTCACTAATTCTTCAGGATGATTTACTCTTCCCCAAGAAAGATCGGTGATGTGTATTAAACCATCTACTCCACCCAAATCAATAAACACACCATAAGAAGTAATATTTTTAACAATACCTTCTAATACTTGGCCTTTTTCTAAGCCAGACATTATTTGTTTTTTCTGTTCTTCAATTTCTGCTTCAATTAGCGCTTTGTGAGAAACAACAACATTTTTAAACTCTTTGTTGATTTTAACAACTTTGAATTCCATGTTTTTATTGACAAATTGATCATAATCTCTTATAGGTTTCACATCAATTTGAGACCCTGGTAAGAATGCTTCAATACCAAAAACATCTACAATTAGTCCACCCTTTGTTCTACACTTCACATATCCAGTAATAATCTCTCCTGTAGCTAAAACATCATTAACTCTTATCCATGCTAAGTGGGTTCTTGCAGTTTTGTGAGATACTACTAACTGGCCAGTTTTATCTTCCATGTTTTCAATGAAAAGATCAACAGTATCACCAATAGCTAAATCAGCATTATACCTGAATTCGTTTTTAGGAACTACACCCTCACTTTTATAATTTATATTTATAACAACTTCTTTTTTTGTAATAGCAATAACAGTACCTTGAATTAAAGATTTTTCTTCGATTTGAGTTAAAGTACCATCATACATGTCATTTAACTTAGACCTTTCATCTTTACTGTAAGAATCCGTTTCCTCAGCTTCAAAGGCATCCCAATCAAATACTGTAGATTCTTTTGAAACTGGTTTTACAACATCTTCTTTAATTTCTTTTTGGGAAACAACATCTTCTTTAATAGTTGTAGTTGTATCTACTTTTTCGTCTACTGGTTTAGCTTTCTTCGCAGGTGCTACCTTCTTCGCTGTTGTAGCTTTCTTCGCAGGTGCTACCTTCTTCGCCGTTGTAGCTTTCTTCGCAGGTGCTGCCTTCTTCGCCGTTGTAGCTTTCTTCGCAGGTGCTGCCTTCTT
>NYYE01000061.1 GCA_002686655.1 Crocinitomicaceae bacterium
AAAGAGCTAGTAAAGCAATAATTGCAGTAAATGATAATTGGAATACATGGAGCAGTTTAATTGGTGTTCAAACCAGTTTTGCTGATGGAACTATTTTAAAAGACTATTCAGGTGCTCACTCTAATACAGTGACTGTGTATGGTGGTGGAAAAATTGACATTACCATTCCTCCATGTGATGGAACTGCTCCAAATGGAAGAAAAGGATACTCGATTTGGGGCCCAGATGGAATTTCAACTAATTATTTTAACCCCTCTGAAACAATTACTCAAGAATGGGAAATGTCAGATGACTTAGGAGATAGTCATATTGCCTCTCTTCAACAGGGTGGTAAATTACCAAGTTTGAGTAAAGAATGTAGAGTTGTAGGTAAAGTTCATTCTGAATCTCAAAGTATTATGACTGTAGAACTTTACCCATTATTTAATAACTTATCTATTGATATATTATTATTAGATAGTAATTGTAATATTATAGACTCAGTATCTGGGATTGGAGATATAATTCATGATTTTAATATTGTTAATGAAGATTTTTACACTATTAAAATAAGAAACTCATCTGCAAATCAAATGGGGCAAAAATGTTGGGTGAAAGTAACTTATCAAGCACCTGTTTTACCAAATTTATCTATAGTTAAAAATAAATGTTCTTGTAGTTCTATTACTAAAATGGAATATTATGAAATTAAGAGTTATTCTATTTTCCCCAACCCTATCAGTAATTTTTTAAATATAATAAGTTCTGAAAATGACCATAAATTCAATTATTATATTTTTGATATTAATGGTAAAGTAATAAAACAAGGAATGTCCTTGAATAGTAAAATATATTTGGGTGACTTAGAAATGGGAATTTATTTTATAAAGTACTATAACCAAATCCAAAAATTTATAAAAAATTAAACCTCAAAGTATGAAATTTATTAAATATTTATCTAATTTTTTTTCAATTGCGATATTGTTATCAAGCTGTTCAAGCAATGATTTCGAAGAAAAACAAATCATTAATTGTGAAGGAAATGTAACTGTATTTTATCCGCCAAACTATAATTCTAAATCTCACACACCATCTTTTTCGGTAATTAATGAACCATCTGAAAGTTTTGAAGCAATTGCTTCTACAAGTTTAAACATAGAGTTTTCAAATCTAATGAATAGACAAATTGCACAGGTTTCAATGGGTGATCATGTTGATCTTTATGGAACAGGTGAGGTAATGGGAGATCTAATTAGAAATGGAAAATCAGTTAAGTTGTGGAATACTGATAATTATGCCTACGGTAAAGATAATGGTCAAAGATTATATCAATCTCATCCTTGGGTGTTGGGTGTTCGAGAAGATGGATCTAGCTTTGGAGTAATTGCAGATAACACATGGAAAATGGAAATCTCTTTAGGTGAAAGAATTACTTTTTCATCTGAAGGACCTGCTTTTAGAGTAATTGTTATTGAGAAGGAAACTCCACAAGATGTAATGAAAGAATTAGGTAAATTAACTGGTACAATATCACTTCCTCCACTTTGGAGTTTAGGATTCCATCAATGTAGATATTCTTATTACCCTGATACAAGAGTAAAATCTTTAGCTGACTCTATGCGAATTAAAAATATTCCATGTGATGTAATTTGGATGGATATAGATTACATGCAAGATTTTAGAATATTTACATTTGATTCTACAGGTTTTTCTAATCCAAATGAAACTAATGATTATTTGCATAAAAATAATTTTAAATCAGTTTGGATGATAGATCCTGGAATTAAGGCTGAAGAGGGATATTTTGTTTATGATTCAGGTGAGAAGATAGATGCTTGGATTAAAAATAGTAACGACTCTGTTTTTATTGGTAAAGTTTGGCCAGGAGACTGTGTTTTTCCAGATTTTACTCAGTCCAAAGTTTCTAATTGGTGGGGTGGTTTATACAAAAACTTTATGAGTACTGGCATTGATGGTGTTTGGAATGATATGAATGAACCTGCAGTTTTTGAAACACCTGATTGGACAATGCCTGATAGTAACAAACATTTAGGTGATGAAAAAATAGAAAATGACATTCATTTAAGATATCATAATATATATGGTATGTTAATGGTAGAATCTTCCAGAAAAGGAATTATGAAAGCTAACCCTAAGAAAAGACCATTTGTATTAACCAGATCAAACTTTTTAGGAGGACATCGTTATGCAGCTACTTGGACTGGAGATAATAATTCATCTATGAAACATTTAAAGCAATCTATTCCTATGAGTTTAAATTTAAGTTTATCAGGTCAACCATTCAATGGTCCTGATATNGGAGGTTTTGCNGGAAATGCAACNCCAGATNTATATGCTCATTGGATAGCTNTAGGTGCATTTTATCCTTTTTCAAGGGCTCACTCTACAAAAGGNTCNATTTCNCAAGAACCTTGGTCTTTTGGTGCTGAAGTGGAGCAGGTTTCCNGAGAAGCANTACAAAGAAGATACAGGTTATTACCTTATTTATATACACTTTTTAGAGAAAGTTCTGTTTCNGGAATNCCTGTAATGNGACCATTATTTTTTCACNATTCAAAAGCGCATTATTTAAGAAGTGAGCAAGAAAACTTTTTNCTTGGAGGTGATTTATTAATTATACCTAAGTGGAGTGAGAATGGAGCAATTCCAGAAGGTAATTGGCGAGATGTTTCAATAAATGGCGAAAATAGTAAAACACATAAATACCATCCAGATATTAAAATTAGACCAGGATCAATAGTTCCTTTATGTAACAATNTCCAAAGTACTACATCATTCTCCTTAGATACAATTACTCTATTAATTTCTCTTGATACAAATTATAAAGCTAAAGGAACACTTTATTCAGATTCTGGNGANGGATTTGAATATTTAAGTGGGGATTATTCTTATGTAGAATTTGTATATGATNATAATAATGGTCAATCNATTTTTAATGTTAATACCCTTGAGGGAAATCCTCTAGATGAAAAAACTATTTTCAACATTAATTTAATTAATGATAATGAAGTAATTAATACTAATATTAAAATTAATGAAGATTTAATTTTTAAATAATCTTACCCTTTATTTCATTTTATAAATTCACAGTTTTTTCTTTTGTTTTTGTTCATTTGACACTAATTACTAAGTGTATATTCAACAATAAGTTTATATTTGTGTAAATGTTACACATAAACACATACAATAAAACATTCATTTTTTAAAACTATTATTAATGAATTGGAATAGTTTTAATGATACAAGTTCTTTAGAGAATAAATTGCTTTTACATATAGGTTCTAGTTTAAGAATTTCTATTAAAGAAAATAATGAGGCTTTATTACTACTTTCAGGTGGTTTAAATTCTATATCTCTTTACAAAAGATTTTCAGAAATTAAAAAAGTTGATTGGTCAAAAGTTAAATTTGGACTTGTTGATGAAAGTTGGACAAGTGAAAATACCAATCAAAGTAATTTTCATACTATTTCACATGCTCTAGGAAAAAAAATTATTGAAAAATCATCACTTACTCCATTAGTTTTTGATTCCGATGACCAAAGTAATATTTCATTAGCTAAATCTTCTAATTCATTGTTTTTAGATGAAAAGACAATAGTTATTCTAAACCTTGGAAAAGATGGACAGATTGCCTCTTTAATTCCAAATGATGAAAAAACAGAAATGGCTATTTCACAAATTAGTCCTAATATTATTTCAACTACTCTTTCAAAAAAATGTATTTCTCATAATCTTAAATCAATTTTAAATACTAAATATATTATTTTCTATTTAAAAGGAGAGGAGCATAAATTAACTTTGAATAAAGCTAAAAAAGAACTACTTCCAGTAAGTTATATTTTAAATTCAATATCTACTCAATTGGAAATATATTGGACTAAGTAAATGATTAAATTAATTATAGATATTTATGAGTATAATTTAAAGGAATCTTTATATTTATCGGATTCTATTAACAAAGGTATTTCTTTGTTTTTAAAACAAATAAAAATATGATTTTAATAGCAGAAAGTGGTTCAACAAAAACTGATTGGGTTTTAGTAGATGATGAAAATCAAATCACGATGTATAAAACAATGGGTTTTAATCCATTTTTTCATTCAAGTGAGTTTATTGCTGGAAAAATAAAAGAAAGTGAAGAATTTTATAAAGCTTCAAAAAATATCGAAAGATTGTATTTTTATGGAGCAGGTTGTTCCAGTAATGATATGAATCAAATTGTTGAAATTGGACTAAAGTCAATTTATCCTAATTCTGTTGTAACTGTTGACCATGATTTATTAGCATGTGCTTTATCCACATATGAAGGTGAACCATCAATATCCTGCATTTTAGGAACTGGTTCAAATTCTTGTTATTATGATGGAAAAAGCCTAAGGGAAGAAGTTCCAGCAATTGCTTATGTACTCGGAGATGAAGGATCAGGATCTTTTTATGGTAAAAAATTACTCAAAGACTACCTTTACAATCAACTTCCAATTTCTATAAAGGTAGATTTTGAAAATGAATTTGGAAATGCTAAATCTGATATTTTCGAGAATGTTTATATGAAACCGCATGCCAATGTATATTTAGCATCATTTATGAAATTTTTAAATAGACATTACCATCATGAATATGTTATTAATATGATTCAAAATGGTATGAACGAATTTATTAAAATTCATGTTTGTTGTTTTCCTGAGTTTAAAAGTGTTAAAACACATTTCATAGGTTCTATTAGCAAAATATTTGAAAGAGAGTTAAAAATAGCTGCTGATCATCATGGAGTTCAAATTGGAAACATAATTCAAAAACCAGTTGATAATTTGGTCAATTATCATCTTAAACATGTCAAAATCTCTTAGTTTTTGAATTATAAATAAAATATATTCTATATTCTATGAGATTTCATGAGACTACATAGTATACTATTAATATCAGCTTTATTATTTTCTATACATTTAAGTGCTCAAAATTTTCTTTCAGGAATTGTCAAAGACGCTAATACCAATCAGCCATTAATTGGTGTAACTATTCAATTAGACAATGGAAATGGTTCTGTAACTAATGCATCTGGTAAATATTCTATTAAATCAGAAAAAGAACTCCAAAAAATTACTTTTTCTTATGTTGGGTACCAAACTAAAACCATTGAATTAAATATTGTAAAATTTGATCATAAAGATGTTTTTCTTGTTGAAAATAACTCAGAACTAAATTTGATGGTTGTCTCTGCATCCAAATTTGAACAAAAATTAGAAGAAGTTACAGTTTCTATGGACGTTATTGATTCTAAGTTAATAGAAAGTAAAAATTGCATCATACTTTCCGATTTAATCAGAAACTTACCTAGTGTTCAATTAACAGACGGTCAGCTTAATATAAGAAGCGGAAGTGGTTGGAGTTATGGAACTGGAAGCCGAGTTCTTGTAATGGTTGATGATATGCCCATTTTATCAGCTGATCAAGGTGAAGTAGACTTTAATTTAATTCCAATGGAAATTATTGATAAAATTGAAATAATAAAGGGAGCATCTTCTGCTTTATACGGATCCTCTGCCCTAAATGGAGTGATTAACATTAAAACTAAATCACCATCTTATAATCCTAAAACTACTATTAGTTCATTTGTTGGTTATTGGGACAGACCAAAAGACTTGAGAAACAAGTGGTGGGGAGATTCACTAATGCTTAGAAATGGAATAAGTTTAACTCACAGCAGAAAAATTAAAAACTTTGACATGGTTTTTTCTGCAAATCATTACAATGACAGGGGATACTTAAAATATATTAATAATCAACAAACTAGACTATCTGGAAATACCAAGCTGGTAAAGGATCGTATGACATTTGGCCTTAACATGAATTATATGGAGAGAAAAAGTGGACTGTTTGTTATGTGGGATAGTGACACTAATGCATATGTTCCATTAGGAGGAACAAATATTTCAAATAGTGGAAACAGGTTTTATATTGATCCATCAATTACTTTTTACCGTAAATCTTTTAAACATATGTTAAGATCTAGAATTCTTAGTAGAAATTTGACCTATAACACCAATACAAAGAATAATTCCTTAATGACATTTAATGAGTATCAAAATCAATTTCATAATGAAAATACAACTTTTACTTCTGGTTTTACATTTGTAACCTTAATGGGGAAAACCAATAGTTTTGATTCTCAATTTAGCCTAGATGGTAAAATAAACGGGTTTAATTATAATACTTATTTACAACTAGATCAAAAATTAAATAAGTTTAATTTTTCTATAGGTGGCAGGTATGAATATTTTGATTTAGATAATACAAATTTTGGGCAACCAGTTTTTAGAGGAGGTTTAAATTATGAATTATCTAAAGGGTGGAATATTCGTTCTTCTTTTGGCCAAGGATTTAGGTTTCCAACAATGACAGAATTATATTTTAAAGGGGATATTGGGCCTATTAGTCTATACAACAACCCATATTTAAAACCAGAATCTGGATGGACATCAGAATTAGGAATTAAAAAAGTTTTTAGTATTAAAAAATTTAAAGGATATATTGATTTAGTAGGGTTCATTATGGAATACAATAATATGATGGAATTTACTATGGGTATTTGGGGACCTTCAGACCCAACTTTATATGGATTAGGCTTTAGTTCTAAAAATGTTAATAAGGCAAGAATCCCTGGAATTGAGTTTACTCTTAATGGAAGTGGTTATTTAAATGAAGATTGGTCTTTAGCTATTCTTTTTGGAATAACTCATTCCAATCCACATTCAGTTTTTCCAGATAGCTCTTTTGAAGACATAGGTTCCTTAACTCCTATACAATTATCTTTAGCCGAAGTAGCTTTAAATGGAAGTGGAAATACCAATTATACATTTAATAATACAAGTTCTGCTACTGGAAATTCAATACTTAAGTATAGAAATAAAACTCTTATGAGGTTTGATTTTGAAGCTATTTATAAAAACAAGTTGACTTTAGGTTTTTCTTATCAATATAATTCCAAAATGCTCAATATAGATTATGCATTTGTAACAGGACTATTTAATGAAAACACTTTAATTTCTAATGATATTGGAATTTCTAGATCTATGGAAAATCTTAACAATGGTTATAGTTTATTGGATATGAGAATTAAATACAGTTTAAAAGAAGATTTAAAACTAGGTTTAATGTGCGAGAACTTATTTAATAATGCTTATTTAATTAGACCTGCTAATCTAGGTTCACCAAGAACTTTTATGCTTCAGCTACAAGCCCAATTTTAATTTCCAGTATTTAGGAAAATTGCTAATTGCAATCTGTTTAAGTTTTGAATTTCTGTCGAAACTGTGTTATGATGTTTAAGATAACCCAATTGAATATTTGTATTATCATTCATTTGATATCCAATAGCCCCATATAATCTATTTTGATTAAACGGACTGTTTGAAATATTAAGAAAAATTTCATCATATATAGATAAAAATAGCGGGAAATCTTTATTTTTTGATAATGGTATTTTTAAAGACAACATATATCTAGCTCTATTTTTATAAGTTGTATTTTTTTCAGGATTAATTTGATTCAATTGAAATTGTGATGTAATCCATCTTTGTTCCAATCTATATCTGTGTCTAATTTTAATATTCCCTATACTATTTCTTAAAATAAATTGTTCCCATATTCTGTTTTCAGTTACCATATTATCTCCCCATCCTCTGTCAAAATCCGTTTGAGTAGGAATAAATGCATAACCGGAAGTAACCATGGAGTTATCATCGATTTTATAATTTAATCCAACTCTTGGTAGTAATTGAAAAAAATTATTTATTGGCTCATAATTTCTAAGCTGAGTTTCATAATGTATGCTGTATTTATCATTTAAATGATGAGTACCAAAGTACATTAACCAGCTTCCTAAATAGTCATCAGGAGAGATAGAGTTTGATTGTGAAAAGTTCGTATTTGTGAATAACAGAGAAAGTATTAAAATATAAGTTGTTTTTTTCATTTTGTTTTAGTTGTTAATTTATCCAAGTTCCTTTAATCATGCTTTTTTCAATATGATTTTGGCCAAATGAGTAAGGCATAAAACCATAAGAATTAATTTCTGAGCTAATGTTTATATTGGCCCATTTACCAATGGTAATTGAACCTGTTTTATCAGCTAACTCCATTGCGTAAGCTCCATTTATTGTACTAGCGTTAATGGCTGCCTGAGGTGAAATTTTCATTTTAATGGCTGCCAATGCATTAACTAAGTTCATATTACCATTTGGGGAAGAGCCAGGGTTATAATCAGAAGCCAATGCAAATGGTATATTTTTAGTGATTAATTTTCTTGCTGGAGCATATGGTATATCAATAAAGAAAGAACAGGAGGGAAGTAGTGTTGCTATAGTATCACTATTAGAAAGTGATTCAAAGTCATTTTCACTCATTACTTCCAGATGGTCAACGGATACGGCATTCCATTCAATGGCTTTTTGAATTCCACCTATGCTTGTAAATTGATTGACATGTACTTTTGGTTTAAGTCCATATTTATGACCAGCTTCAATTACTTTTTGCATATCATCTACACTGAAATAATTGGTTTCACAAAAAACATCAATATAATCTGCAAGCTCTTCTTCTTTAATGTTAGGTAACATCTCATTAACAATGAGATTTATATATTGGTCTTTGTTGTTTTTATATTTTTTTGGTAGAGCATGAGCTCCTAAAAAAGTGGATTTAATCGGTATGTCATAACTTTCTTGTAATCTTTTAATAACTCGTAACATTTTGAGTTCTCCATCATGGCTTAATCCGTATCCACTTTTAATCTCAATTGCTCCAGTACCCATTTTCATTACTTCCTCTAATCTTCTACTACTTGATAAAAATAGATCATCTTCAGAGGTGATTTCTAATAAGTTTGCAGAATTTAGTATGCCACCACCTCTAGCCGCAATTTCCTCATAAGAAAGACCATTAATTCTATCAATAAATTCTTTTTCTCTTGTGCCGGCAAATACCAAGTGGGTGTGGGAATCATTCCATGATGGAAAAACTACTTTTCCTTTTGCTTCAAAAACAGAATATTGATCATTTATTTGAAAATCTTCCATTTTACCAAAACCTGATATTAAATTATCAGTAATTTCTAAGAAGGCATTTTCAATAGTATAAATATTGTTCATTTCTTCACCACAAAGCTTAGTTTCCCCTTTTTTTAAGATTCCAACCAGCTGTTTGATGTTGATGATAATTTGTTTGGATTCTTTCATAAATCAATCTTATTTAAACTCCATGCTTCAGGTTTTCCGGACAAGTATGTTTTTGTATTTTTCCATATACCTTCAAAAAAAATTGAATTTCTATAATTTTGAAGCATTTCTTCATTTTTCCAATGACTGTAGGTGAAGTAAACGTTTCCTTTTTTAGTTTCTTTTAATAATTCAACATGACTGCATCCAATAAAATTACCAATACTCGGTTTAGTTTTTTCAAAAAATAGCTGAAATTCATCAACTTTTTCTCTGTCAATTATTAATTTAACTATTCTTATTATCATTTGTTAGAAATTCTATTGTAATAATATCATTAATTGATATTCCAAATAATTGACTTGCTCCACCACCAGAACCTTTCACCCCTTTATTTATAGCAATTTCTAAAAAACCACTACTTCCAAATATGGCAATTCTTTCTCCCTCAACAACGTCATTATATTTATGATGAATTTTTTCAATACTATATTCTGATTTTGTAAGAAAAATTTTGAATGGTTTGTTTTTTCCAATTTCTTTAAAAATTTGTTTAGTAATGTTGGTAATCAAATTCCCATACTTATCAATATAACATACCATTCCCTTTATACTGTTATTATCTATGATAGGTCTAAAAAGTTGTTTGGTTTTAATCTCTTTAACTTCATTAGCAACTACAGCTGGAAGACCTCCTCTAGCTAAATGACAAGCAATAGGAATAAAAATATCTTTTGTTGGAAATGAAAAATCATCAATTTCGGAATTACGATTTAGATTCCATATTCCATCGGGATTTTTATCAAAAATAAGAGAGAAAATACCATTGTCTGCTCCAATAAAATATTGATCATAATTTCTTATTATTAGATGTCTATTCTCCTCATTTTTTTCAGCATCTACTCCAATAACATGAATGGTATTTTTTGGAAAATGTTTGAAAGTGTTTTTTAGAACAAATGAAGCATGAACAATATCAAATGGAGGAATATCATGCGAAATATCTACTACTTTAGCTTCTGGAAGTTGATTATAAATTGAACCCTTTATTGCAGCGACATAATAATCTTTTAGACCCATGTCAGAAGTAAGTGTAATTAACATGATTTTTTTTAATTATTTTATGCCTAATGATTACATTTGTTAACCAAAAATACAATAAATTATATTCTTAAAAATATATCTTTAATTGCTTCAAAAAAAAATAAATATTGCTAGATCATTTCATTCTGAAATATTTGGTAAAACCAACCAAAATTTAGACTACTTAAAAACACACTTTTCTAAGTTGAAAATTATTTTAAGAGATGAAGACTTAAATGTTATTGGCGACTCAGATAATGTTAATTCTTTCATGAAATCCTGGAAAGTTATAGAAGATCACCATTCCAAATTCAATAATGTCTCAGAGTCCACAGTTAAGTCTATAATAGAAAAAAAATATGATTTAAATCATGCAAAATTTTCTAAAAACAATATTATACTTTATGGAAATAAAGGGAAAGTGATTAGGGCTAGAACATTTAACCAATTTAATATGGTTAAAGGAGTTGAGAAAAATGATTTGTTATTTGCGGTAGGTCCTGCTGGCTCTGGCAAAACTTACACAGCAGTAGCATTAGCAGTTAAAGCATTAAAAGAAAAAAGAGTACAGAAAATAATACTTACTAGGCCTGCAGTTGAAGCAGGTGAAAATCTTGGTTTTCTTCCGGGTGATTTAAAAGAAAAATTAGATCCCTATTTACAGCCTTTATATGACGCACTAGAAGATATGATACCATCTAAAAAACTTATAGAATTTTTAGAAGAAAAGATAATTCAAATTGCTCCATTAGGCTTTATGAGAGGAAGAACATTAGACAATGCATTTGTTATTTTAGATGAAGGACAAAACACTACAGAAAGTCAATTAAAAATGTTTCTTACTAGGATGGGGAAATCTGCTAAATTTATTGTTACTGGAGACGTAACTCAAATAGATTTACCAAAAAATCAAAAAAGTGGGCTAAAAATTGCTTTAGATCTATTTCAAAATATTAAGGGAATTAAAATAGTTTCGTTAAATGAAGAAGATGTAGTTAGACATCCTTTAGTAAAAACAATAATCAAAGTATTTAAATAAAAAAATTGAAAGCAATTACAGATACCAATTTTAAGTTTCCCTTACAGAAAAGTCTATATCATGGAAAGGTTAGAGATGTATACAATATAAATGACGAATATTTAGTGATGGTAGTAACCGACAGGATTTCAGCATTTGATGTTGTTCTTCCTAAAGGAATACCTTATAAAGGCAAAGTGTTAAATCAATTGGCAGTTAAATTCTTAAAAGCAACAGAAGATATTGTTCCTAATTGGATGTTGGATTCTCCTGACCCTAATGTTACTATTGGACATTTTTGTAAGCCTTTTAAAGTAGAGATGGTAATAAGAGGATATCTTACTGGACATGCTTGGAGAACATATAAAGCAGGAAAAAGAGTATTATGTGGAGTGAAAATGCCTGATGGTATGATTGAGCATCAAAAATTTCCAACTCCAATAATTACCCCATCTACAAAGGCAGATTTTGGTCACGACGAAGATATTTCTAAAGATGAAATAATAAAAAAGGGTCTAGTTTCTGAATCCGATTATAATAGACTTGAAAGCTTTACTAGAGCTATATATCAAAGAGGCTCAGAAATGGCTGATGAGCGTGGACTTATATTAGTAGATACCAAATATGAATTTGGTAAGAAAGGTGATGAAATTTATTTAATTGATGAAATTCATACTCCTGACTCAAGTAGATACTTCTATAAAGACGGATATGAACAAAGACAATCTAATGGCGAAAATCAAAAACAACTTAGTAAAGAATTTGTAAGAGAGTGGTTAATGGAAAATGGTTTTCAGGGAAAAGAGAATCAACAAGTTCCAAAAATGGATAAGAATTTAGTTAATTTAATTTCCAATAGGTATATAGAGTTATTTGAAAAAGTAAGTGGCCTTAAATTTGAAATGAATAATACTGAAGATGCTATTGAAAGAATAGAGCAAAATATTTTAAAATTTTTGAAAAAATAGTAAACTAAAACAATCATTCGACTTTTAAATCATGACCCATTTTTTGTTTTTTAGTTTTTAAGTATTCTCTATTATGAATATTACATTCTGCTTCTATGGAAATATTTTCTGTTATTTCTAAACCATAGCCAACTAATCCTGTTCTTTTTTTTGGATTATTACTTAATAATTTCATTTTTTCAACTCCTACAGCTCTTAGAATTTGAGCTCCAACACCATAGTCTCTCGCATCTCCTTTAAATCCTAATTTTAAATTGGCTTCCAATGTATCATAACCATTTTCTTGAAGTTTATAGGCTTTTAATTTATTTATTAGTCCAATACCTCTACCTTCTTGGTTCATATACAATACAACACCTTTTCCAGCTTGGTCAATCATTGTCATTGCAGAAGCTAGTTGGTCACCACAGTCACATCTAAGCGAGCCTAAAATATCCCCAGTAAAACAAGAAGAGTGTACTCTTACTAAAATAGATTCTTTTTTATCCCATTTACCTTTAACTAAAGCTAAATGTTCTTCTCCAGTAGTAGTTTGTTTAAAAGCTTTAAGTTTGAAATCTCCATATTTTGTTGGTAAATCAACTTCTACAACTTCTTCTATTAATGTTTCATGTTGCATTCTATAGGCAATAAGAGATTCTATAGTTATAATTTTTAGATCAAACTTTTTAGCAATTTCTGTAAGTTCTGGAAGTCTTGCCATTGATCCATCTTCGTTCATTATTTCAACAATAAGTCCAGCTGGTTCAAATCCAGCAAGTCTACTAAGATCAACAGCAGCTTCTGTATGTCCAGCTCTTCTTAAAACCCCACCAGCTTTTGCTCTAAGCGGGAAAATATGCCCTGGTTTACCAAGGTCCTTTGGTTTAGTTGAAGTTTTTATTAAGGCTTGTACTGTTTTTGCTCTGTCAGCAGCAGAAATTCCAGTTGAGCAGCCATCCCCAATAAGATCAATAGAAACTGTAAAAGGAGTATCAAAATGTGAATTATTTGAGTCAACCATCATTTCTAAACCCAACTCATCGCATCTTTCTTCAATTAGTGGAGTACAAATTAATCCTCTTCCATGAGTAGCCATGAAATTAATTAACTCTGGATTTGCATTTCTTGCGGCTGTTACAAAGTCACCTTCGTTCTCTCTGTTTTCGTCATCTACTACAATAACAATTTTACCATTTTTTATATCCTCTAACGCTTCCTCAATAGTATTCATTCTATATTTTTTTTGCAAATTTAGTTATATAATTATTCTAATTACTTTGTTTATCTTTTTAAGATTTCCAATAGTATTTTATTAGAGCTTTCCCAACTGAATTTTTTATTTACAAATTCTCTACCGTTTTTTTCAATTTTTGAAATTAATTCTGGTTTACTTAGAATATTTAAAATTTGAGAAATATATTGTTCAACACTATTTCCTATAATAATGTTTTTCATGTGAGTTGCTCCAAGAGATTCATTACATAAATTTGAGGTAATACATGGAATACCTAATGACATGGCCTCAAGAAGTTTATTTTGTAAGCCACTTCCTAAAGACATAGGAGCAAAAAATACTTTACCACTACAATAAGTTTCTCTTATATCATCTACCCAGCCAGTAACTTTGATATTTTCATTCGATAGACGTAATACTTTTTTAGATGGGTTACTTCCAGAAATAAGAATTTTAATATTTGGAACTTTTTCTTGCAAAAGAGGAAAAATTTTCTTCGTAATAAATTTTGCTGCTTCAATATTGGGAACATAACTTAAGTTACCAACAAAAATTAGGTCGTAAATTTTATCAGTTATTATTTTTTGAAAATAATTAGTGTCTATACCATTAGGTATGATTTCAATATTTTTATTATCAATATGTGCAATTTCATTTCTGTCACTTGAAGAAATAATAATATGGTTGTTAAAAAATTCGAAAGCTAAATTTTCAAACCTTTTCATTCTTTGCCATTCCATTTTCACAAAAGGTTTTTGCCAAAATTTGGAAATTTTAATTCTTCTCTCCAAGCCTTTGGATAAAGCATCCATATAATCTAATGTTTTAGGAATAGAATGTTCGTCTTTGACATATAAGGCTGTTCTTACTAATTGACAAAAGATATGATCAGGATTTATGTTAGAAATATTTGAATTAATTTTTTTTTGAATTTTATAATTATAAAAGTAATTTACTTGAAATGGTCTATTATTTATAAATGTCTTAAATAGATTAAAAAATCTATTAATTAAACTAATATGATATATATGAACAGATTTGCAATATTTATATAATTCATCAATAGAGCTTTTAGGAATCTTAGTTTCCGAAAGAGATATCAAATAAATATCATTTTGTTTTGAAAGTTCCTTAATTTGATGGTATGATCTTAATTTATCCCCTTTATTAATGGGGTAGGGGAAACGTGAAGTCAGATAGATTAATTTCATAAAACAGTTTCAAAAAATGAAATTAATTTTTTAGATGTATGTTGTTGATCATAATTGTTAGTAACATGTTCTCTCGCATTCATTCCAATTTTTCTATGATCAAGTTCCTTAGAACTTATTTTTTTTGCTTTTTCACTAAAATCTTCAGGGTTATTTGCAATGATTATATTTTCTCCATTTTTATAATTTATTCCCTCAGCTCCAATTTGAGTAGATATTATTGCTTTACCATAGGCCATTCCCTCAATAATTTTGACCCGAATTCCTCCAGCTGATAATAAAGGAACAATCATAATATCATTTTCAATAATAAACTTTGAAGAGTCTTTAACTTCTTTATGATTAAAAATATTATGTTTTGAATTTTTAAATAACCAATCTGGCATGTTTTTTCCTGCTAGATGAAGTTCTGCATTTGGAATTTGTTTTTGAATTCTTGGCCATATTTCATTTAATAGCCAGCTAACAGCTTCTAGGTTTGGTTTCCAGTCCATGGCACCAATATGAAAAAATTTCAAGGCTTTATTTTTATTTCTTGAAACTTTATATTTCTGTGTTTCAATCCCAAAAGGAATCGTTTCTATTTTAACTGGGCAGTTAAGCTCATTGTATTTTCTTTTATCTTCATCACTTATAGTAGCAATTCCATCAATTTTATTAAAAATATCCAGTTCATATTGTTTTAATTGACTGGATAATAATTTTAAATAAATTTTTTTTGCTGGATTGGCACTTTCTTTTGATAACCTTTTCCATATAATGTATTCTAAATTATGAGACCTTAGTATTATTTTTGCTGAAGAATAGGTTTTTAATGTTTCAATATACGGAGTAGTAAATAAGCTTTCTAAAAGTATAATGTCAAAAGATTCTGATTTTAATGTTTTTATGATTAATTCATTAAAATCTGGAGAAAAAAATCTAGATATATTATATGAATCATAAGTTACCAAATTGGAAAACGCATCTACAATATTAAGTTTAGTATCTACAAAAGTTGATTCAATTTTAGATTTTTCTAAATAATTTTGATCATAATGTTTTAAGTCAAAAGGATGCTTCAATGTGTTGATGGTCAACACTTTAATTGATTCTAGCTCTTTAATTAGTCCTCTTGAAATATTATTAATTGCTATACAACCACCATCAATTGATGGAAGTGGTGGCTTATGACAAATTTGAAGTACCCTCATTAGTTTTTTATAATTTTTCTACAGAGTTTATTATACCATTCAATATCGAATATTTTAGCATCTTTATTCGCTTTGAAAAATATAAATATAGAAATTGGAGTTATACATAAAGAACTCAACCACATTCCCATAGATGGAGTCAGACTATAATTTGCAGACATTTCCTCTCCAGCTCTTGTGAGGATAAAGTAAACTAAAAAAATTAAAACCGCAGTTATTACAGGCCATCCTAGACCTCCTTTTTTAACGATAGAACCTAAAGGAGCACCAAGAAAAAACAACATAAATACAGCATATGATAATGTAAATTTTCTATTCCATTCTATTTTTAAATTGGTAATGAACTTGTCAGATGATTTTTCTTTTGCTTTGGCTATTTTTAAATGATTTCTAAGTTGGTCAAGTTTTTTAATTGCTACCTGATGATCAATTTTAATTCCTGATTTACTTTGATTTTTAGTTATCATTTTTATGTAGTTTTCTTTTGGAACTTTATATTGATCTAAAGTATCTTTTAGAAAATAAATTTGATCAGTTATAAAGGTTTGAATCTTTTCATATTGCTTAGTCTTTTGTTTTTTTAGGGAGTCATTTAGTTTATATATTTGGGTTAAGCTTAGAAGATATTGATCTCTTTTATAAGAACTCTCACTAGATCTTTCAAATTCAAAAGCATTAAGTTCAAATGATAAAATTGTTTTTTCAAAATTATATTTTGTGAAAGGTACTTTTGAATCTTTAAAAGATTCAGTATTCCATTCTTGAACCATATATCCGTCTGTAAGTTCAAGTTCTAATTTCTCTTTATTATCAGGGTTAACTAATTTTCCTTTTTTCGCTCTGATAACTCTTTTAAAATCTCTCGGATCTTTTTTATATGACCACGATCCCAAAGACTGTTTAGTCATGTTAGAATGATCATAGATTAGTACATCATCAAACTCTTTTCCATCATTATTTTTCCCCCCAATTCTAATGGAAAATAAATCAGATTTAAAAAATACTCCAGGTTGTAGCACTAGGGCAACCTTTGTATTCTGAATGTCTCTAAGAAGAACTCTCATTTTAAAGTTTGCTACTGGCCACAAACTGTTGGTAAAGTAGAAAGCAAAAAGTGCAATAAAAAATATGACAACCATTAATGGTTTCATGATTCTAAATAAAGATATTCCCGATGCTTTTAAAGCAAGTAATTCTTTTTTTTCACCTAAACTTCCAAATGTCATTATAGAAGCTAAAAGAACAGAAAGAGGAAGTGCTAAAGGAACCCAATTGGCAGAAGCATAGGTAAGTAATTCTAAAATAATGTTCCATTCCAGTCCTTTACCCATTAAATCATCAATATACAGCCATAAAAACTGCATATCTAATATTACCATCCAAATAATAAAATTTAGTAAAAAGGGCCCCAGAAAAGAGGCAATAATCATCCAGCTAATTCTCTTCAAATTATTTTAATATTAAATATTATTAAAAGTAATTATCCCCCTATAGCTTGTTTAAGTTTATGAATGTTATTATCCCAGAGAAGTTTTAATTCTTCTTCTTCATCTTTGTCTTCAAAGAAGTCAGTAACGATAAGAGCAACTTCTTTTGTTAAATCATCTATTCTAATAGTCATTTCAAAGAAGCTATCCTTATCATCATCATCTTCCCATTTAAATTTTACAGATTCACCTTTTTTTATGTTTTTAAGAATAGCCGTTTCTTCACTTCCATCCCAGAAAAAAGTAAATTTGTCATCCTTCAAATTAACATCATCACAAAACCATTCNGANAANCCACTTGCTGTAGTCAANCANTTAAATAAAATAATAGGNGANGTNTTTATNATNTANTCNAATTCTNANTTNGTTTTNCTCATNTANGANNTNTATNCTTCNNTNATANNTTGCCAATATAGAAAAAATTAAATACAATGTNTANATAANGTCANNAAATCNTCTAAANTATTATTTAANAANNGAATTAATTANNAAGNNTTCTANTTTTNTAAANTTATNTATATTTGTCGCCTNAANTGGCGCGGTAGCTCAGANGGTTAGAGCGCAGGATTCATAACCCTGAGGTCGGGGGTTCAATTCCCCCCCGCGCCACTTTCATTCCATCTGCTTTATAGATTCCGCAACTCTCTCTACACACATTTTTTCTTTTTTCTTAAACCAATTCTGTCCAAGAAAAAAATTCATTGTTTTATCAAAAGGCATGGTTAAAGTCATGAATTTTATTCCTTTTAATAAACCCTTAGGATTTACAGCTAATTTTCTAAATGCAACAGAAATACCACCTGATAAATAGGTGTTGTAATGCCAATGTCCACTAGGCATAAAAACACCATCACCAGCTTCTTGAATAATTTCATATCCCTTAACATGTTTTAAACCTGGGAAAGTATTAAAATCAGCATTTTTAACATCAACAAGTGAATGGGTGTTAAAAGGAACTTGATATAGAAATTTACTATATTCAGGTGGAAAAAGAATTACTTTTTTTCTTCCATAAAACTGAGTAAGTAGTACGTTTGAATAATCTACATCATAATGAAGCCTTACATCAGTATCTTTTCCTCCTAGAAACATAAAACCAAATCTTCTCATTGGATTTAATCTTCTAATAAAAGAGGGGCAAGAGAAGTCTTTCCTAAGTATTGGATTTTGTTTGTATAAATTATATCTAAACATTCTTATGGTACTTGGTTCATCTTTAGTNATTAAATCTAANAAATCGCCGAAGTCCATTTTCATATCAGGATTTACAGTTGTTGAATAAAGATGTTTTTTAACGTTGTTGTCAAAAACCCCGATTTGTANATCACCCATGGTTTTTTTAAACCAATCTATTGTCCACTTTTTTCCTGCAGGTTGCATATTTGCAAGACCTTTTATAAGTACAGGTTTTCCCTTAAGGAGATATTTTTTTTTAAAATCTTTATAAGTTAATTCATCAGCTTTTTCTACAGCTATTTTTAAACTTAAATCTATTTGATCCATTGNTTAATTGTAAAAAAAACGAAAGTAAATAAAATTAAATTATAATTATTATTGTTTTATTATTATTTAAATGATATATATTGAATAAAATATAAAATGATTAATAATCTATATTACTANTGAAATATTAAAATTACATCAATACTTATATTCTGCTTAAATGTTAAATTTTATTAATTAAGTAACCTTATGTTAATTAAATAAGTTAAATTGAATAAATTATTTTGTTATAAAACTGTATAAATACATATCAAGTCTAGAGTGTCTTAAAACAATTTTCTTTTTGTTTTTATTTATATTTCTTGTNAATTACGTCTATACTACCTGTAACTCTTACATTAGTTTAATAGTTAATCAAACTGTTGAGCTTTCTCATGATTTTGATGATTTTAATAAGGAAGAGTCAGAAAAAAATGAGAAAGAGACTGAAATTGAGGATACAGATGAATATTTTCTCAATTCTTTATTTCTATATCAAGACTTTGAAACAAATAATAATCATAATATTCTGTGTAAATTTATTGAACTTTCTGTATTTAGAGAGGTTGACTCCCCTCCACCAAATTACTAATTGTATTTAATCATTTCATTTCAATTTAATTAGTAACGGTTGGTTTTCCAACACAAATAAATACATATGTTTAAAAATAAAAATTTCGATTTATCACAATTCAAAAATGATTTACCAGCTGGACTGGTTGTTTTTCTAGTTGCTTTACCCCTCTGTTTAGGAATTGGCCAGGCTTCAATGCCTGGTGAAGACTTTCTAGGCAAAGACTTAATGACGCCATTTTCAGGAATAATCGCCGGAATCATAGGTGGTCTAGTTGTAACCTTATTCAGCGGTTCTAGATTTGGTGTCAGTGGCCCTGCTGCAGGACTGATTTCAATTGTATTGGTTGCTATTACTGAGTTAGGTTTTGAAGCTTTTCTTCTGGCTGTTGTTCTTTCAGGAGTCATTCAACTTCTCCTAGGTATTTTTCGTTTAGGGATAGTTGGTTATTTTATTCCAGCTTCAGTGATTCATGGAATGTTAGCAGCTATTGGTATTACTCTAATAATGAAGCAAATACCTCATGCCTTGGGGGTTGATAATGACCCTGAAGGTGATATGGCATTCGAACAAGTTGATGGTGAAAACACTTTCTCTGAAATCTTTTTAAGTTTTGATCACCTTGCTTTAGGTGCTTTATTGATTTTTTTAGTTTCTATGTTGATTCTTTTAGTATGGGAACTTCCAATAGTTAAGAAAAATGAAAAATTAAAATTAGTTCCAATAGCATTATTTGTTGTGGTTATAGGTTCATTTTTAAATTATCTTTTTGGTACCGGAAACAGTAATTTATTTTTAGAGTCTTCACATTTAGTTCAGCTTCCAAAAGCTTTGACGACTTATGATTATAAAAATTTACTTGTTAGTCCTGATTTCTCAGCTTTAGGCGAAAAGAAAGTCTATATATATGCTATTACTCTTGCACTTGTTGCCAGTATTGAAACCCTACTATGCCTAGAAGCAACAGATAAATTAGACCCTGATAAAAACATTTCACCTAATAACAAAGAGTTAAAAGCTCAAGGAATTGGAAATATTATTTCTGGTCTACTTGGCGGATTACCAATTACCATGGTTATTGTCAGAAGTTCAGCAAATATAAATGCTTATGCTAAAACACAGTTTTCTGCTTTTTATCATGGAATATTTTTATTGGGAAGTGTGTTTTTATTTCCATCTTTACTTGAATTGATTCCTCTATCTTCTTTAGCGGCAATTTTAATTGTTATAGGATTTAAATTAGTAAAAATCAACAGCATTATAAAGTTGTTTAAAACTGATTGGGAAAATGGATTGGTTATTGTTGTAACAATAATTGCAGTTTTGCTGACTGATTTACTTTCTGGTGTTGGAATTGGCTTTGTACTAGCCATGTTCTTTTTATTAAGAAAAAATTACGAACTGGCTTTTATTTCTCATACTGACGAAAAAAATAATAAAACTGTGATTTCTTTTGCTCAAATCGTTTCATTTTTAAACAAGGGAGCATTAATGACAACCTTACAAGATATTCCTAACGGAAGTGAGGTAAAGGTAAGTGCAAAAAAATGCCATACTATGAGTAAAGAAATAAAGGAAGTAATTAGAGATTTTAGAGATATATCTAGTAAAAAGAAAGATATTAAGTTAGACTTGATAGGATTTGAAAAGTTTTTTGATGATGAGCAAGCCTAAAAAATTATCGATTTAGGAATTATTCCTGTTCCTATTTCTTCCTTAAAATTACCGATGCTATCTATTATAATTAAAGATCCATTTTGGACGTAATCTTTAGCATCGGTTATGTATAAATCTTTGNTATAAGGATTTATTTTAAGATTATAGAAGTTGTTATTATTGTTTGGCCATATTAATTGCGGTAAAGTATCATCTAAACTTTGAAATTTATAAATATGGTTATTGATTAAAAACACATTATTGGTTTCAATATCTATGTTTAAATAGGAGGGATAGCTTTGATTATCCTCTAAATGAAAGGATTTAATTATAGAATGATTTTGAGTTTCAATAATAGCAATAGAAGGACTTTTATTTAAAATTTGACTTCCTTGAGTCAAAACCCATAAATTCCCTCTAGAATCTTCTTGAATTGATACAGGACTACTTCCGACATTAATACTATCTATAACAGTATCATCAGAACTATTAATAACATATACCATATTATTAGTAATATTCCCAACAAAAACTTTTCCATTTTGCATATGCATATCTTCACACCATCCACTTAAAGAAATTTCTCTTAACGAATGGTCAAATTGATTATGAATAAAAATTTTATTAGCATATATATCTGTTATATAAAATTTTGAATTATCAACTTTAATTATTTTTCTGGGAGATATTAGATTATTAATTTCATAATTTTTCAAAAAACTTTCATCATCAATAACTATAATTTTTCCTGAGTTATTCACTACTAAAAATAATTGATGATCTATGTGGGATATACTATGAAGAACATCTCCAATAGGCTCTTGATTAATGTTTTGATATAAATTATTTAAAATTTCTTTAGAGTTTTTGTTGTAACCTGAAAGTGAAGCATTTCCATATTGAAAATTACCTTCATTTCCGATTAGAATTAGCCCATTTCCATTTATACTAACATTATTTATATTCTCAACAGGATTTAATTTGACACAAGAACTAATTAAACTTAAGAGTATTATATATAAATAGGTATTATTTTTTTTGATCATTATATTTTGAAAAACTTTTTTGAGAAGCTACTATTACAAGATGAAATTTTTAATAAATAGATACCTATATTATAATCTGATATATTTATTCTGAAAGAATTTATTCCCTTTTTTACCATAACTTCATTTTCGTAAATCTTTCTTCCTGATAAATCAATAATTGAGCAGTTGAGTTCTTCATCTTTAGTAGATTTTAAATTATAAGTAATAATTCCATTTACTATTATTAAATTATAAATATTATTCAAATGATGATTATCAACTAAGTTTAACGTTTGCTCATGAATAACTCCTATTGCATCTAAATCAAAACCTGATGAAGGGAATGGGGTAGGAAAAGGATCATTAATAATATTACCGAATTGGTCATAAGTACCAATTGCCGGGTCTATTGAACCAATAACATCAATAATTTTAATATGAGTTATATTATTTACATCTAAACCTTGTTCGAATGCTAATTCTTCTAAATCAAATGGTGTTCCAAATGTAGCTCTGTATTTTCCAGCTAAATTATTTATCATCTCAGGATTAATTGTTCCAAAGGCATCAATTTGCAAAGTATCTTGAGTAAATGACGTAGATTCAAATTGAAAGTAATTTAATCCATCACTACTCACTTCTACCAAACCTAATTCTAAAAATGTATTACTAAATGAATTTTCAAAAATGGCAAAGTCCCATCCAGTACCATTTTTAATAGGTTTTTCAAAAGTTAACACTGCATATCCACCATCTCCTAAACTAACTACTCCATTTCCTGGAGCTCCAATTGCCATTGTACTGTCACCAGCACTTGCTAAAACAGATTGAGGATTAGAAATATCTTCTTGTCCAATAATAATAGAACAGTTGGTTGCCCAATTAACGAAAATGCTGCTATCCATGTGAATGGCAGTAGTACCTGGATCACCTGCAGCAGGAGCAAATTGAGGGAATCCTATAATTGGGCAAAAACCAAAAAGTAATATAAAAGGGATTAAAAATTTATATTTTAAGTAATCTCTCATTAATTGTACCTTCTTCTGATTCAATTTTAAGTATATATTGACCTTTAGCAAAGGAAGAAATATCTATTTGCCTTGGATTTTTTAAATTATGGATTATTTCTTTTCCAAAAATATCAAAAATAGAAATCATATATTCATCATTATTTTCAAGACTTTTTAAATTTATGAGTTCAGAAGAAGGATTTGGATATACTGAGAATTTTTTTTCAGAAATTTCAACTGTCGATAATGGATAATTTCCTACGTTGTCTATACAGAAATATGCTGGTGTATTCATTCCAAAAGCACCTACATCACTTGAAGATAAATTAAAACTTACACTATCATACGGTCCAGGTAATAATTCAACATATTGCCAATCTGTAACAATATAATCTAATGTGCTATCAGTGTGGGTGAAGTCAGCAAGAAAAAATTCTGTACTATCTGTAATTGAACCATTAGAATATCCATAAATATGCAATTTAAAGTAGTCCTGATCAGCATTGGTAAATTTCTTAGCAAATGCATCTCCGTCTCTCATACTATTAGCAGCGTAAGTACTATTGGTAATATTTATAGAAAGTCCATCAGGATTGTTAAAAACAATTGTAGAATTTGGTTTTCCAATAGCATAATTAGCACCTCCGATAGGGTGTCCTCCACCTGGCTTAGCGCTATATTGGTTTGTATATCCAGAAGTTGTGCTATCGGTCATATTGGAGTATACCCATCCAGAAGACCAATATCCANAGGNTGCTCCCCANGTAGTNTCATAGCTATTACTAAAATTATAATCACCTGAACTAAAANTNGNAGTAAATANAGAGTTGTTATGNNNACCTGACATATCAGATCCATCCCAGTAAGACTCANCAGACAAATTTAAATTTTCAAAATCTCCAACATTATGTTGGGCGAAAAGACTTCCAACTGAAATTGAAAGTATAGTAAGTAGGTAATTTATTTTTTTCATTATGTGTGTTTTATTTATTTATTTTAAAATTGATTCCTATTTCATTATTTATTAATGGCATAGGTCTGTTTATAACTAATTGGTAATTGGTGTTGTATAAGTTGTTAATCTTATAAAATATTTTGGTAGNATATTTTTTGAATTTTAAATCCCAACTAAGAAAAAGTCTTCCAAGATTGAATGCAGGTAAATAATAGAGATTATCTCTTGAAGTATATCTGTAACCCGTATAATTATGGATGNAAGTAATTCTTATGTTTCTGTAAGCTATCTGGCTTTTAAAAATGAATTTATAATGTGGGACATATATGAGTTGTTTTCCGAGTGAGGCATCATTGATATTATATATATCAATATTGGTACTTAAATTGTAAGCAGTTTTTAATGAAAAATTAAAACTTATTTCTCTCTTTTTAAAAGATATACTAGAATTGGTTTCAATTCCTCTGTTCCAAACTTTTTTAACATTCATTGGAGACCAATAAGTACCAGTTGGTTGCCATATAATCCAGTCGTCAATCCATCTAGAATAAATAGTAGGTTCAAAATATAATTGGGTATTTGAGAGGTCTTTAGTCCATAACAAACCAAGATCTGTGCTGTAGCCATTTTCTGGATTGAGATTTTCATTTCCTCCGGGACTCCAATAAAGATCATTAATAGTGGGGAACCTGTATACTTTCCCCATATTAATGTAGATTTTAAAGTCTTTTGCTAAAACTCTATTTAAAGAATAAGAAAATGTTAGTGGAGAAAGATTCTTCTTGTCTAATACAATTCTTGAGTTAAAAAGATGTTTCCATTTGTTTTTCGGATTGTTTATTTTATAAATTCCATTTAATGAAAATCTGTTTATCTGTACTTCATCATCATAATTATTGCTGTTAGATTTTGCTAATGAGTTGGTCAAATTAAGCTTCAAAAAGTTAAATTGATTTATATTCTTAGAGAAATTAATTTGGTTAATAAGTGTCTTACATGGATTTTCGCTGAAAATATTTCTAATAGAATCTACAAATGAATTTTGTTCGTCGTAATAGGCTGTTTTAAATTCAATAAAAGAATTTTCAAGATCGTATTTATAGTTAATGAAAAAACGATGGTTTAAATCTGTTTGAAATGCATTTGTGTAGGATTCTAACATCCCCTTTGGGACTTGTCTTTCTAGCATTTGAGAAAATAAAACAATTTTAAGTGAGGAATTTGAAAAATCTATTTTAGAATCACTCATTAAAGCAGAATGATAGAAAGCAGAATTTTCTTGATTAACTATTTCATTATTTACATCCAAAAACTTAAAATTATTTTCGGCGCTTTGTCGAAATAACTTTAATGAACTTGAAACCTTTTTTTTGCTATAATTTAANTTTAAAAAGTTGGTACTTTGCTTAAAAGATCCAAAAACTGAACCAAATTCTAAAGATTTATTTTCAGTAGGATGATTGTTTAATATTATTGCCCCTGCTAATCCGCCATTTCCCCAGTTGGAACTAGGTAAACCGTACATAACATTTACAGAATTAAAAAAAACTGATGGAATTGATGAGAAATCAACAATTCCGTTAAGAGGATTATTTAAAACAAAATCATTGTAAACTAATGATGTCTGAGAAGCATTTCCTCCTCTAGTAGAAATACTAGATAAATTTCCAGGACTGTAATACTTAAGATAGTTTGTTGTTTCTTCCTCAAGAATAGTGCTTATAGACTCACTACTTCTTTCGCTAATAAGATCTAAATTTTTATCAGATTTTAAAAAATCATCATTTATAATGAATTTTGATATTGTTTTTTCAAAAGTTTGAAGCTGTCTGGAAGTATCCAAATCTTGACTAAAGAATTGAAAATGACAAATNATACATATTATAATAAAAAAGTATTTCATAACTTACTTTATCATTTTAATTATANCGTGGAAGTATAAAANGGTAGTGGAGGTGTTGAAAAAACATTCCTCAAACTACTATCTAAATATTAAAAGCTTCAATCCACGAAAGCTATCAGTTACTTATTAAGGCAGGTCTCCTGACTTGTTGATATCTTATTAGCCTTCCCGTTATGGACAGTGGCATTTTTAATAAGATTATTTTCAACTTACAGTTGCGGGACAGTTAATGAATTTCACATTATTCCCTTTTAATTTTGCATATTGCAAAAACCAAATTAAGTGATAGTAAAAAAATGAACTCCTCCAAAGTTAATATTAATTATCATTTATATTTTTATGGATGTATTTAATTTACATAATATTGAGTTTTCCTGAATAATTTTTATTATACACTTTAGAATTTAGCATATTTAATAACTATTTTCGTTAATATGCTAGTAATGTTGAGATATAATTTAAAGCTAACTTCTTTAATTTTATTACTTTTTATTTTAGAGCTTTTGTCTCTGAAAATACAAGCTCAAATTTCTTGGTCAACCAGTATCGACTCNGTATCTACACTATCATCTCCCCGAGCAGCTGACTTAAATGCTGATGGAGTGAAAGATTTAGTAGTTGGTGCTGGAACTGATTCAACTTTTAGCAATTATGGAGTGGTTGCTTTAGACGGAAACAATGGACAGTTGCTTTGGAATTTATCAACTNCAGACGAAATTTTCACCAGCGCTGTTTTTAATGACATTAACAATGATAATATTCCAGATGTCTTTATTGGTGGGAGGAATGCCCAACTCTATGCAATAGACGGGTCTAATGGTAGTGTTATTTGGGAATATTTCCCTCAAAATCTGGGTTTAAATCCATCAGACTCTGGACTGTATAACTTTTATTCATCACAAATTTGTGATGACTATGATGGTGATAATGTAAACGATATTCTGGTTACTAATGGAGGAGACCATAAAGCTGCTCCTTTTGATCCAAGACCACCAGGACATTTAATGCTTATAAGCGGTTCCAATGGTAATTTAATTTCAAAAGCTGTTTCTCCAGATAGTGCTGAAATATATTGTTCTCCAGTAATTCTAGATAGAAATGGAGGAATGTTACCAGAAATTATTTTTGGAACAGGGGGGGAACAGCATGGTGGAGGAATGTATGTAGCCAATTTTAATGACTTATTAAATGGCGACATCTCTAATTCAGTACTTTTAACAAGTCATCCATCAAAAGGTTTTATTGCTCCAGCCTCTATAGCAGATGTTTCAGATGATAGTTTTTTAGATATAATAGTCCAATCCTTTTCTGGTGAATTAACTGCTTTTGATGGTTTGACTTNTCAAGCAATTTGGACCAATACTTTTACAGGGTGTGAATCTAGCGCAGCTCCCACTATTGGTAATTTCACTGGAGGAGATTTGATTCCAGATNTTTTTACGGTAGTATACAGAGGAACAACTCCTACTTATTTTGATTATTATCAAGTGATGATCAATGGATTTANAGGTGAAATTACTTGGATGGACAGCATAGCAAGCATGCATTTTTCTTCATCATCAGCTTTTGATGCCAACGGAGATGGTAGAGATGAAGTATTGTTTAGTGTTAATTATATCAATAATTATTTTTCTCATCAACTTAAAATGATAGATTTTCAAAATGATTCAGTTTTAGATGTTACCCCACTATCTGCAGGTGTAAATTTAGGTTGTTCTCCCCTAATTGATGATTTAGATTTAGATGGACTGGTTGAATTTATTTATACTTACAAGACTGACAGTTTAAATCCTAGTGCATGGAATGGTTTTCATTTTGAAAGGTTTAATACTAATTATAATTTACCAACTAGAGGGATAGCATGGGGAGCTTATATGGGAACAAATTTTTCTGGACATTACAATAGATTATTAAATTTATGTCCATCATCTAACATGATCTCAAGTTGGAGTATCAATCATCCTAGTTGTAATAATTTAAATGATGGATNGGTATATCCTATAATGTTTAATTCTCAACCAAGTACTTATATTTGGTCGGATGGAAGTGTTGGAGATACTCTGAAAAATGTCTCAGCTGGAATTCACACTTTGTTTATTACAGACACTAATAATTGTGTTGAATATCACCAGTTTCAACTAAATGATCCATATTTTATTTCTTTTGGAAATATAAACCATAATAATTGTGTAGGCGATTCAATTGGGTCGGCCACAGTTTCAAGTTCTGGTTGTGTTTGTCAATTTAGTACTTGCACATATCTTTGGGATAATGGNTCNTTAATTAAACATGCAACTAACCTTGATGCTGGAATGCATCATGTAATAATTACNCATCCCGATGGTTGTGTAGTTGAAGATTCAGTACTAATTAATGATGGTAATCCCGTAGTTAATAGTTATATAATAAATAATGAAAGTTGTTACTACTCCGGAGATGGATCTATTAAGTTGTATCCAAGTGACACTACATCAACAGTATACAATTGGTCAAACAATAATAATTCAGATTTTATTTCTCAACTTAGCTCAGGATCTTATTGGGTAAATGTTAACAATAGCTTTTGTTCAGACTCNTTGTTTTTTAATTTAATTTCTCCAGATACAGTAAGTTTCAGCTTTACAAANTCTGATGTTCTGTGNAANGGAGATTCCAACGGANTTATTCNATTGAACCCTATTTCTGGCATATCTCCATTCAATTTTGTCTTTGATGGNTACTTNTACAGTGATTCTNTATTTGATAACCTTTCAACAGGCAATTATCAATTATACATNAAGGATTCCGCAAACTGTANTTCTGATACANTATCNGTCCANATTAATGAGCCAGATTCTCTAACATTTATTTATGATTATATAATTCCTGCAACTAATAATAGTTCCTTTGATGGAGCAGTTTCTGTTAATGTGCTTGGAGGAGCTCCACCATATACTTTCAGTTGGGATCATTTAATTGGAATTAATGATTCTGTNATTGTTTATTTAACTACNGGATATTATCCATTCACCATTGTTGATTCTAATGGTTGCTCTATTTCTGACTCTGTTTTTATTGGTCTTCTGTCCTTAAATGATGAAGATNATAAAATTTTAGAAATATNCCCTAACCCCTCAAATGGTACTATATTCTTCAATAATACTTCGAATGATTTTACAAATCTCAAGGTTTTCGACCTCTCTGGTAAACTTGTTGTGGATGAAACTAGAATTATGCCAGCTGATAAGCTAAAACTAAATCTTAATAAAGGANATTATTTNATAGAGATAACACAAAATAGTTTAAGGACANTTGAAAAGATTGTAATCCTTGAATAAATATTACCCCATATATTTATTGATTGTTTTATCATTATTTTCATGTAACCAAAAACCCAATATTCATTCCGAACCTAAAGCAATGGTTGTTTCTGCGCATCCATTAGCAAGTGATATAGGTATTGAAATTCTAAAAAAAGGTGGTAATGCATCAGATGCTACTGTAGCAGTTCAGTTTGCCTTAGCTGTTGTATATCCATCTGCTGGAAATATTGGCGGTGGAGGTTTTTTTGTTTACAGGTCTAATGATGGAAGCTTTTCTACCTTAGATTTTAGAGAAAAAGCACCCATAAGTGCTTACAGAGATATGTACTTAGACTCTAATGATAAAGTCATTAAAAATTTAAGTCTATATTCTCATAAAGCAGTAGGTGTTCCTGGAACTGTGGATGGAATGTTTGAAATTCATCAAAAGTATGGCAAACTTAAATGGGAAGACCTTATTCAACCTTCCATAAACTTAGCAGAAAATGGATTTGTTTTAACTTTAAGAGAGTCTAAAAATCTAAATAGATTCAATGCTTCTCATAATGCTNCTGATTCTTACAATCCTTATTTTAAAGACCAATTTAAGGAAGGAGATACTATAAAATTACCAGATCTAGCCAAAACTTTAAAACTTATTAGAGATTATAAAAGAGAAGGGTTTTATAGTGGGGAAGTTGCCGAAAACTTATTAGGAGAAATGAAAAAAAATAACGGGCTTATCACTAAAAGTGATTTAGAATCATATAAAAGTATATGGAGAGAGCCTATTATTGGAAATTATAAAAATTATAAAGTTATCAGCATGGGGCCTCCATCAAGCGGCGGTGTTCTTTTAATGCAAATGCTAAAAATGGCTGAGCAATTTCCTTTAAAAAAGTATAAATTCCACACCAAAGAGTCGATTCATATTATGACAGAAATAGAAAAAAGATCTTTTGCTGACAGGGCNGAATACTTAGGAGATCCAGACTTCTTTGAGGTACCGACTTTAGATTTGTTAGATTCAAATTATTTACAAACAAGAATAAATAACATAGATTTAAAAATTGCTACTCCATCTAAGGATATATATGCTGGTATTTGGAATACAAAGGAAAGTGATGAAACAACTCATTTTTCCATAGTTGATCAATTTGGAAATGCGTCTTCAGTTACTACTACATTAAATGGATCTTTTGGAAGTGGAATAATAGTGAAAAATTCGGGTTTTTTATTAAATAATGAGATGGATGACTTTAGTATACAACCAGGCTATCCCAATATGTACGGCTTAATTGGAGGAGAAGCCAATGCTATTATGCCAGAAAAGAGAATGTTAAGTTCTATGACACCAACTATTTTAGAAAAAAATGGTAAACTCTTTATGGTTGTTGGAACNCCTGGTGGTTCTACCATTATTTCNGCCGTATTTCAAACAATTTTAAATGTTANTGAATNTGGGATGTCAATTGAAGAATCAGTAAATGCAAGTAGATTTCATCATCAATGGTATCCAGATGAGATAAAACTTGANAAAGTCATCTCCAAAGATTCTTCTCTAATTAAAGAATTAAAATCTTTAAATCATCACTTGAATTTTGTNANTTCTATGAATAGAGTCGATGCGATTTTAATAGAAAANAATCAGCTTTTTGGAGGTGCAGATAATAGGGGAGACGACCATATTTCTTTTTTTTAAAGTTTTCTGTAAACATTTAATATCATAACTATTTTTTTTATTCATATTTGCCGACTTTAAATATGAAGATATATATTTTAGGTTCAGGCATTGGTGGTATGAGTTGCGCAGCTCTTTTATCAAATAAAGGATATGAGGTTACAATTCTTGAACAAAATAGCTACTATGGTGGCAAAGCTCACAGAATAAGTGAAGATGGATTTGAATTTGACACAGGACCTTGCTTATTAACTTATCCAGATTGGTTTGAGGAACTCTTTAATACTTGTGATAAAAATCTAAAAGACTACTTTAGTTATCAAAGATTAGACCCTATAACTAGGTATTTTCTGGATGATCAAAATGTAGATGTTGCTTCGGATATTAACCAAACAGCTGTAAATTTTGAAAATAAGTTAGGATTAAATAAAATAATATTTCTTAATTATATAAAAAGATGGGTAAGAATTTACAATATCTCTGAAAAAATATTTTTACTTAACGAACTAAAATTTAATTTCTTTTTTTTAAAAAATGCCTTCGTATGGATTTTTAAGGCTGGTGTAGTTAATATTTTTACATCGGTTGCATATTACAATAAAGTATTAAAAAATAAAGCAGTAGAGAAAATTATGAACAGATTTGCTACTTATACTGGTTCATCTCCTTATAAGACACCTGCTTTTATGAATCAGCTTGCTGTTGTAGAGATGATTAATGGAGGATATTATCCAAATGGTGGTATTCATAGCATTTCTAAAGCATTATATAAATTATGTAAAGATGTAGGGGTAGATTTTAAATTCAATTATAAAATTGATAAAATCAAATATGAAAATAACCTATTTAAAATTTACTCAAATAATGAAGTTTTTAATTCTAAACATCTTGTTTCGAACATAGATTATTATAAAACACAACTTCTTTTAAACAGAAAATTTAATAGAAATT
>NYYE01000013.1 GCA_002686655.1 Crocinitomicaceae bacterium
ATCAGATCTACTAGAAGCAATATTTAGAGCTGAAATTATATCCTCTTTATTATCAGAAATGACTGCACCATGAGCGATGTTAAATCCAAGATTATTAAGTTCTTCCCCAATCCAAGAAGCATTAGTATTTATTGTTTGACCAATTAATAATTCGTCTCCGATTGATATAACTTCACATTTCATTTGGTTAAATTAAAATTAACTTTTGGAAAACATGAATTAGTTTGGCAATATTTTTGATACATTCATATAAAATAATATTATGAAAATATATCACATAAAATTAGTATCAAGTTTTTTGGCATTTTGTTTTTTTAATAGTGTACAAAGTCAAATTAATGTAAATAAACTTTCTAATAAGATAAAGAATGAAATCCCTATTAAAAAAAGTAACAATAATCCAGCTTTAAGCAATGATGAAGTTATCAAGGGGTTAAAAGAGGCACTTAATATTGGTATAGAAAAAAGCACCGAAAAAGCTTCAGCTATTGGAGGCTTTTTAAAAAATGATTTGATTAGAATACCTTTTCCGCCTGAAGCTAAAAGTGTAAGAGATAAAGCAATGCAGTGGGGTTTAGATAATAAAGTGGAAAAATTTGAACAAACCTTAAATGAAGCAGCTGAAGAGGCCTGTAAAACAGCAGCTCCCATATTTATTAATGCTGTGAAAAATATGAGTGTTGGGGATGGATTTAAAATTTTAAATGGTAATTATGTAGCAGCTACCAATTATTTAAAGAATGAAACAAGTTTAGAGTTATATAATTTATTTATACTTGAAGTAAAAAAAGCTATTGAAAAAGTAAAATTGACTGCTTATTGGGATCCTTTAGTTAAAAAATACAATCAAACTACTAGAATAACTGGAAAGGAAAAAATTGAAACAGACTTAAATAAATATGTTACTGAAAGAGCAATTGATGGACTATTTAAATTAGTTGAAATTCAAGAAAAGGAAATTAGAAAAAACCCCTTAAAAAGAACATCTGATATTTTGAAAAAAGTTTTCAGTTCATTAGATCCTTAACATAGTAATTTTATTTAAATTTAATAGATGCAGCAAGAAGCTAATCTTTATAAAGGTTCTATACCGCCTACAGAACTTATTATTACTGAAGAGGGAAGAATTTACCATTTAGACCTTCTTCCAGAAGATATTGGAGACAATATTATTTTAGTTGGAGATCAAGAAAGAGTTCCAACAATTTCAAAATATTTTGATAGAATTGAATTAAAAAGATCTAAAAGAGAATTTGTAACACATACAGGTCTGCTAAACAATAAACGTGTTTCCGTTATATCAACTGGTATAGGATGTGATAATATAGATATAGTTATTAATGAATTAGATGCTTTAGTAAATATAGATTTTGAAAAAAAAGTGGTTAAAAAAGACCATCAATCTTTAAATATTATTAGAATTGGAACTTGCGGGGCATTGCAAAAAGAAATTCCTGTAGACCAATTTGTTTTATCAACATATGGACTAGGGTTTGATGGTTTACTAGCATTTTATAATCCTATTTATGAAGATGATGAAAAAGCACTTCATAAAGCATTCTTACAACAAATTCCATGGCCTAAGGATGCTAATCAGCCTTATTTCGTGAGAGGAAGTAAAATTTTATCTGAGAAAATTGGAAAAGGCATGCATCATGGGATCACAGCAACTGCTAATGGATTCTATGGGCCACAAGGAAGATCTTTGAGACTAAAAACAAAGCTTCCAGATATGAATAAATTTCTAAATAGATTTGATTATAAGAATCAAAAAATATTAAATTTTGAAATGGAAACATCGGCACTTTATGGTTTAAGTGCAATGTTGGGTCATCATGCTTGTACTGTATGTGCAGTAATAGGAAATAGATTTTCAAATACTTTTTCAAAAGACTATAAAAAAGCTGTAGAAAATTTAGTAACTTCTGTACTGAAAAGAATCTAACAAAATCCAAAACCTTTCTCCAATTTTTACGTAAAAATAATTGTATGAAAGATGATAAAGAAATAGCTGCATTAGTGAGTCTATTGGATGATCCTGATATAAATATTTATAATCTGGTTAAAAGTCAATTAATTAATGTAGGTAATGATTGTATTCCTTTCCTTGAAAAGGCAAATTTTGAAAACGATTGTGATGAAATTTACCAATCTAGAATAAAGGGAATAACCCATGAAATAAGGCTTAATGAAATATTATCTAAACATAAAGAATGGATAGACCATCCTGTAAATTTAATTGACGGGGTCAATCAAATAGATCAATATTTTTTTCCAAATATTACCAGACACTATGTAGAGAATGAAATAAAAAATATAGTAAAAGAAATATCTAATCTTTTAACAGAACAAATGTCTGCTTTAGAAAAAGTAAGTATCATTAATGATGTATTATATGAGGAATATAAATTTCGAGGTGATAAAAGAAATTACCATTCCGCCGAAAATTCTTCATTTGGAAAATTACTTCAAAATAAAAAAGGAAATCCATTGTCAAATTCTATTTTATACATTGAAATAGCTAGGCAATTAAATCTTCCTATAAGAGGAATAAATCTACCCAATCATTTTATTGTTGGTTTTTTAAATATTCATGACAATAATAAATACCCAAATGGATATAGTTTTAAGAAAGAGGATGTTCTGTTTTATATAAATCCTTTTAGTCAAGGAGTTGTATTAAAAAAGCAAGATGTTCAAGACTTTATTCATCAGATTAATGTTATTGAAAATGAGTATTATTTTACACCCTGTCCCTTTTCACATATTACCAAAAGAATGTTGACTAATCTTAATTTTAGTTTTAAGCAAACTAATGATAATTTGAAAAAAAGTGATATTAAAGATATCATACGACTGTATAAACCTTAGATTTTCAAGAATTTTAATCAATAGTATTTATCACTTATTAGTTCCATTTCATCATTTAGATGATCATTTTCATCATTAATTTAGTTAACTAACTATTAAGTCATAAATCATAATATAAATTTAACTAAATTTAAAGTCTAGATGGATTTTCAAAAATCTATAGAAGAAATTTATAATAGCTCCAAACAGGCTATTAAAAATAATAAAGGAGATTTATTTTTATCTCACTTTGGAGAACTAGATTCAGATAAAATTTCTGAATTAAGTGAAGAAACTGAATCTAAGCTATTTGAAATAGGTGCAGCTAAAAGAAACATCAAAAATATTTTTAATATTCTTATAGAGGGTCTTCAAAACATAATAAATCATGGTGATTATTCTCTAGAAAAAAAGCAATCTTCATTTTTTAACTTAGCTATTTTTGAAGAAGCTTTTATTTGTTCATTTGCTAATTTGATAGATAATAAAAAAATTGATTATTTATTTAAAAATATTGATTATTTGAATACCCTTGATAAAGCAGGATTAAAATCCGTTTACTTGGAAACACTTACCAATGGACAGATTTCTAAAAAAGGTGGTGCTGGGTTAGGTGTCATAATTATGGCTATGAAATCCAAAAACAAAATAGTTTACAGCTCAACTCCTATAGATGATACATTGTCAATGGTCTCATTAGATATTAAAGTTGATAAACTTTAATATGATTACTTAGTAAAATAATTTACTTTTTTTATGCTATTCCAGTTCCCTCTAGTAAAATCAGGAATTTTCATAGGTTTACTTCCTTTGTCTACTGATATTTTTGATAGCTCAACTATTGACGACCACTCTGCTGCATCATAAACATCCATATCTAGTGGCAAACCATTTCTAAGACAATATATTAATCTATAATCCATAATATAGTCCATACCACCATGACCTCCTATTTCTTTAGCTTTTTGTTTAATATTTTTAATAACAGATGGTTGATATTTGATGATAGTATCATTAATGTCGTTTGAATTCAATGAGCGATGAGAATTTGGTGAAAAAGACATAGATTTTACAGGGTATTTTTGAATAAAACCTTCTGTACCACTAACTGTGAAAAGTCTAGAGTACGGTCTTGGACTGGTTACATCATGTTGTAACATAATTGTCTTTCCATTATTTGTATGAATCAAGGTAGTATTCATATCCCCTTTTTTAAAGGTTTCTCCTTTCCATTTATTATTTATTGATGCATTTTCATTTGAATATTTGCTTAATCCATATTGACTACTCGACATAGAGACTAAATGGGTCATTCTATCTCCTCTATGAATATTTAATAGGTGTGATAAGGGCCCTAAGCCATGAGTAGGGTAAGTATTACCATCTGTTTTTTTTAGATTTCGAAGCCGCCAATTATTCCAATAGTAGGTTTTACTAAAATTTAATGCTCTTAAATCATGTATATAAGCTCCCTCAGTATGAACCAACTCCCCTAGTAAATTATTTTGAACCATATTTAATGTAGCTATTTCAAAAAAATCATACATACAATTTTCAAGCTGAATACAGTGTTTCCTTGTCTTTTCAGCTGTTTTTACCAGCTGCCAACATTCTTTAATTGTTAATGCTGCTGGAACTTCAACTGCCACGTGCTTATCATTTTCCATAGCGAAAACAGCAATTGGCGTATGTAATTCCCAATGTGTACAGACATAAATAAGGTCAATGTCTTTTCTTTGACAAATTATTTCCCAATCATTAGAACCATAATATTTTTCTGGAATTGAGTAGGGATAGTCTTTAAAAAATTTATCTGCTGATTCGTTTACTTTATTAGAATCTATATCTGCAATGGCAATAATTTTTACTCCTTCAATTTTTGGAAGTCTTTCAAGGGCCATTTGGCCTCGATTACCAAGTCCAATAACAGCAATTCTAACAGTATCAATAGGTTGACATGCTAGATGAAGAACATTATTTGGGTTATGATATTTAGAAGTACTCCATTTTACAAATAATTGATCTAGTTTATTAGCGTCAGTATCTTTTTGAGAAAAGGAAAATAAGGAACTTGAAATAATAAAAATAAAGAATGATAATCGGTAAGTCTTAATGAAAAACATTAATTATTTGACTTAATTAAATTTAATGCAGAACCATATTTGAACCATTCTATTTGTTGAGTATTATAGGTATGATTTAACTTGACAATGTCTGTATTGCCATCTTTATGTTTGATTTCTAAAGTCAAACTCTTTTTAGGAGCAAAATCTTTTAAATCTGTAAAATTAAATGTGTCATCTTCTTTAATGAGATCGTAATCATTTTCATTATCAAAAGTTAAACCTAACATTCCTTGTTTCTTTAAATTTGTTTCGTGAATTCTTGCAAAAGACTTTACAATAACAGCTTTAACTCCTAAATGTCTTGGTTCCATCGCTGCATGCTCTCTTGAAGATCCTTCTCCATAGTTGTGGTCACCAACGACAACTGTTGGAACACCAGCTGCTTTATAAGCTCGTGCAGTTGCTGGAACTTCACCTTTATCACCAGTGAGTTGATTGGTTACTTCATTAGCTTCACCGCCAAATGCATTTATAGCTCCAATTAAACAGTTATTAGATATGTTATCTAAATGTCCTCTGTATCTCAGCCATGGACCTGCCATTGATATATGATCAGTAGTACATTTACCTTTAGCTTTAATAAGTAACTTCGCGTTTAAGATATTTTCACCATCCCATGGACTAAATGGAGTTAACAATTCAAGCCTTTCTGAATCTGGATTTACAATTACTTTTATATTAGTTCCATCTTCTGCAGGTGGTTGGTATCCATTATCTTCTACATCAAAACCATTAATAGGCAATTCATGTCCAATAGGTTCTGATAGATAAATTTTTTCTCCTTTTTTATTAGTTAAAGCATCTTCCAAAGGATTAAAATCTAACTTTCCTGAGATAGCTACTGCTGCTACCATCTCAGGTGAAGTTACAAACGCCATTGTATTGGGATTTCCATCAGCTCTTTTTCTGAAGTTTCTGTTAAAAGAATGAACTATTGAATTTACTTCTTCTTTTTCTGCTCCAGGTCTATCCCATTGCCCAATACATGGCCCACATGCATTGGTGAAAATTTTAGTGGTTTCAAACTTTTTAAAAATGTCCATTAATCCATCTCTTTCTGCAGTATATCTTACTTGTTCAGAACCTGGATTAATCCCAAGTATAGCTTTTGGCTGAACACCTTTATTTACTGCATCTTCAACAATAGAAGCTGCTCTAGTCAAATCTTCATAAGAAGAGTTGGTACAAGAACCAATTAATGCCCACTCAATATCTGTAGGCCAGTTATTTTTCTTAGCAGCTTCTTTCATTTCAGAAACTGGAGTCGCTAAATCTGGTGTAAATGGACCATTTAAATGTGGTGTTAATTCATCCAAATTAATTTCTATAACTTGATCAAAATAATTTTCTGGATTTTCGTAAACTTCTCTATCACCAGTTAAGTGCTCGGCAATTTGGTCAGCTAATTCTACTACTTCTTCTCTTCCAGTAGCACTCAGATACCTTCTCATAGAATCATCATAACCAAATGTTGAAGTGGTAGCTCCTATTTCAGCTCCCATATTACAAATAGTTCCTTTCCCCGTACAAGAAAGAGATTTTGCACCATCTCCAAAATATTCCACAATACAACCTGTTCCACCTTTAACAGTAAGAATTCCAGCTACTTTTAAAATAACATCTTTTGGAGCTGTCCATCCATTTAATTTTCCAGTTAACTTAACCCCAATTAATTTAGGGAATTTTAGTTCCCATGGCATACCGGCCATGACATCAACCGCATCAGCTCCTCCTACTCCAATAGCAACCATACCAAGTCCACCAGCATTAACCGTATGAGAATCTGTTCCAATCATCATTCCACCAGGAAAAGCATAATTTTCTAAAACTACTTGATGAATAATTCCAGCTCCAGGTTTCCAAAATCCAATTCCATATTTATTACAGACAGAGCTTAAGAAGTTAAATACTTCATTATTTTTATTAATCCCATCTTGTAAATCTTTATCGGCACCTAATTTAGCTTGAATTAAATGATCTGCATGAGCAGTTGAAGGAACAGCTACTTTTGGTTTCCCAGCTTGCATGAACTGAAGTAAAGCCATTTGAGCGGTAGCATCTTGCATGGCAACTCTATCAGGTGCAAAATCAACATAAGAAACACCTCTTTCATAAATTTCTTTAGCTTCTCCTCCCCAAGCGTGGGTATATAAAATCTTTTCTGAAAGAGTTAACGGACGATTAATTAATTTATTAATTGAATCCATTTTTTTTGGGTATAGTTTATACACCTCACGAATCATTTCTATATCGAAAACCATAGTTGTTAGATTGAGCACGTGAAAATAGTAAATGAAAACATTACTTAAAAGCTTTACTTCCTTAAAGTAAGATTTTTTTTATCTCATTTAAATTTTGAACTTCTTTCCAAATGTTAAAATCATGAACTTTTTGATGAGGGTTATAATAAATAGATTTCATATTAACTTTTATTGCTCCATTTATATCTGTATTTAAATCGTCACCAATCATAACCGAATTTTCAACTAATGCTCCAGAAAGCTTTAAAGCATAATCAAATATTGAAGGATCTGGTTTTTTAGCTCCAGCCATCTCAGAAGTTATGACTTTATTAAAATAATGATTCAATCCAGATTCTCTTAATTTAATATGTTGTACCTCTTCAAAACCATTGGTTATTATATGAAGTTGAAAATGATCTTTTAAAGCATTTAGTAGCTCAATAGTAAAAGGAATTAATTTGGTTCTAAAAGGAGAATTATTAACATAATCGTTTCCAATTTTTATGGCTAATTTATGATTGATAATTCCAAAATATTCTAATGTTAGAAGGAATCTTTCTGATCTTAATTTTTCTTTAGATAGTTGATTCAATCTGTATTTTTTCCAACAACTTTCATTAATTTTTTTATAAACTTTGATAAACTCATCCGGGAGAGAAATTCCTAACTGATGAAGAGAATGAACATGGTATAAATTAGTTAGTTCTTCATAAGAATTGGTTTCAAAATCCCATAAGGTTCTATCTAAATCAAAAAATAAATGTTCAATTTTCATTATTCAAAAAATTGAAATATGGAGTCATTAAGATATGCAAGTAGAAATGACATTATTATTAATAATATTGATACATACCAATATGTTTTTTTGTCATCACCAAAAAACTTTACTGTAACTACTGTTCCAATAGGTATTGACAAAAATAATGGAGCAAGTGTACAAACTAAAAAAAAACCAATTTTAGACTGTTTCATTTTAATCAAAATTCTATTTCTCTTTTTAAAAGTTTTTGATTTTTTGGCTTTTGAACTTTTTGTTTTGTTGCTATCTCCAAAATAAATTTTCTGAGAAATAAAATAAAAAATGTTAAAACAAGAAATAGCTCCTAGAGATGATGCAATAAATATTTCATCAACTGAAAGTTGAGGATAGGTAGCTAAAGCAATAGTGGCTGTTACTAAAAATTTAACGTGAGCTAATAAGAAGACATAAAAAAATGCTATCCAACTCATTCATCATCTTTTTCACCAAATGCTAAATCTCCAGCATCTCCTAACCCAGGAACTATGTAAGACTGTGTTGTCATTTTTGGATCAACTCCACCTATCCATAAGGTAGTGTTTTCAGGAAAGTTTTCAGAAACTAAATCAATACCTTGCTGACTACCAATAACACTTACAATATGAACTTTGGCTGGAGTTCCTCGTTTTAGTAATGCATTATAAGCCAAAACCATTGACTGTCCAGAAGCCAACATGGTGTCAGAAAGTAAAACTACTTTTCCTTGAATATTGGGACTTGCTAAATATTCAATTTCAACTTCAAAATCATTAGCACTAGAATGATTTCTATAAGCAGAAATGAAGCAATTTTCAGCATGGTCAAAATAATTTAACAAACCCGTATGAAGAGGTAATCCAGCTCGCAAGATAGTTGCTAAAACCAAATTATCTTTAGGAACATTTGTTTGAGAAACTCCCAAAGGAGTATTGGTAGTTAAAGATTGATGATCCAACTCTTTAGAAATTTCATAGGCTGAAATTTCACCAATTCTTTCTAAATTTTTTCTAAATCTCATACTGTCCTTTTGAATTTGAGCATCACGAAGTTCAGATAGAAACTTATTGTAAAGAGAGGAATATTCGCTAAAATTAAAAATTTTCATTCGATAAATTTAAGTAAGAAAAATGGATTAATCTAACCATGTTGACTCAAAGACCAGTCTCCATCCAAACCACCTATCCTGGTTGCTTAAAGATTCGTTATGCCATATACACGTAAATTGACCTTCAACATCTTTTACTTTTTGCTTGATATCTTTAATAATTTTAATGCACTTTTTTGGAGTGTATTTTAGTTTATCATTCAATACTCCATCCATATAAACAAATGGAACTATTTTTAAACTAGTAATCTTCTCATTATCTATGTCATAAAAATAAAAAGGTGTGCAAGTTCCCGCTCTAAAACCAATTCGATCTGTATAGCCCATACTGAAATCTTTTTTAACTCCTAGGCTTTGTAAAATTTGAAATGATTTAGGAAAAGAAAATCTTAAATAATGAAATCTTGAAAGTTCAACTTCTTTAGAATTTATTTTCTTTAAGTTATCTATTTCCTTTTTAATGATTTTTTCACTGTTGAGAGAGCTATAGGATGGATGAATTCCAATACTATGAAATTTTGAAAGAGATTGTATTAATTTTATAAAGTTAGGATGGTTAGGATTAATATTCTTATCCATTTTACCATAATCCCCTAACAAAAAGAAGAAAGTAGCTTTTAACTTATGTGTAATTAAAAATTGATTCAAATAATGGTAATTGTCATATGGATCATTTTTTATTCGAAAGAAAACGTTAAATCTTTGTCTTAATTTAAACCCTCTTAAAAGAAATAAATCCTTCAAAAAAGAACCCGTATATCTTAAAATACCCTTGTTTTTAAAGGCATAAGCATTATCAATATCAAAAGTGCAGTATTGTTGGAACTTCTTTGAAGAAATCAAGTTAGTTTTAAAATGATTATTTATTTTTTTTAATAGATCTGTACACCAAATATCAACAACAGGTTGATCCTCTATTTGAAATTTTACCAAGCAGGAGTTTTTTGAAATAAACCTCTGGTGTTCATCAAGGTTTTTTAAGTCGTATTCTTCCATTCTAGATATTAGAAAAAAAACAGCACTAAAAATATCAAATGAATGATGGCCTTGACTGGTTGGAAAAAAAAGTTGATTTTCTTTAAAATTAATTAGATGTTTTGAAAAATCTCTTTCCCCATTGTTCAAAAAACCAGAGGGAAATATTTGATAATTTTCCAATTCCAATTTTTCATTTGAATAATTTATTACTTCTCCTTTTAACCCAATAACCTTATTAGTTAAAATATATTCTATTTCTAATAAGTCTCTAAATATAAATTCAATTACATATTTAATTCTAGAACCTAGATTGGGTGAATATATGGTAATCATGAAAGTTGTGAAAGAATTTCTTGGGCAATAAATAAAGCAGCATTACCATCTCCAAAAACCGGAGGGAAATTTAAATCCTTATTGTTTAAAAAATAATCAGTTGCCTTTAAAATCTTTTCTGAATTGGTGTCAGTAATAATAGCACTTTTCGTTTCCACAATCTCTAACCACTCTGTNTGAGGTCTTAATATAATACATGGTTTTTCGAAGAANTATGCTTCTTTTTGAACGCCTCCACTATCAGTAATAATCAATTCAGCATTTTTTTCTAAAGCAATCATNTCTAAAAACCCTGCAGGCGGAATAATTTTAAGTAAATCAGATTCTTTAATTTGCTTTTTTGTATTCACATGTAGCAACTTATCCATCATTTTAGCTGTTCTAGGATGAATTGGGATTACTATCGGAATTTGATATTTATCTATAATTTTGAGAAATGTATCGAATAAATTATTAAGTTTTTTTGAAGAGTCTGTATTGTCATTTCTATGTACTGTTGCTAAAATAAATTTTTCATTTTTTAGAAAAAGTTTATTTATAATTTTTGATTGATTATCACTAATTTTAGAAAAATACAAACTGTTATCATACATTACATCTCCACAATGGTAAATATTTGGATTATCTAAACTAGCTTTTTTATTAATCTCCACTTTAAAACCTTCACTTCTTAAATTATCATACCCACTTTTGGTAGGTGAAAAAAGTAATGTTGATACATGGTCGCAAAGAATTCTATTTACTTCTTCGGGCATTTTTTTATTAAAAGAACGTAGGCCAGCTTCTATATGAATAATTGGAATATGGATTTTTGAAGCAGCAATTGCCGTAGCAAGTGTAGAATTTGTGTCCCCGTAAACAATGACCGCGCTAGGCTTTTTTTCTAATAAAACTTCTTCAATTTTTTGAACCATTAAAGAAGTTTGAACTCCATGAGATGAGGAACCAACTTTTAAATTCATGTGTGGTTTAGGTATGCCCAACTCATTAAAAAAAATTTGAGACATATTATTATCATAATGTTGACCCGTATGAACAATGATTTCTTCTATATGAGGGTAATTACTTTTTACTGCTCTAGAAAAAGCAGCAGCTTTAATGATTTGTGGTCTAGCACCTACTATTGTTATAATTCTCATTAATTATTTATATCACTTTTAGCTAAAATAATATTATAATATATATATATTTTACGATTGTATAAATTAATTATTAAATAAGAAAACTGGTATTTGCTTATCTACACAATTGAAAAGTTCTACAATATCATTATTTTTCATTCTAATACAACCATGGGAAGAAGGTTGTCCAATAGTTTTTTCATTACTGGTTCCGTGAATATATATTCCTCTTTTAAAAGTATCTACACTCCCTCCTTTATTTATGTTCAGTTCCTTCCCCATTAATGACATTAATCTTGTAGTAATTTCGTCTTTATTTTGATACGTGGTTAGGCTATCAATTTTAACAATTTTATTTGTGTTTTTTTTATTTATGAATAAAGTTCCAATTGGAGCATTATCACCAATTTTTTCATAAATACAATGTAACCCTAAGGGAGTTTTATAAGATGAAATTTCATTACCTGCCCCTTTACTAGAGGTTGAAACTTTATAGATTTTTGAGATTATATTAGCTTCAAACAAATACAATCTTTGTCGCTTTAAACCTATGTAAATGAAATTATCAAGTTTTTCTTTTGAGTATTTTGAAGAAATATAATCAACGATTAATTCACTTATTATTTCTTCTTTAGTGTTTTGAGAATAATAGGAAAATAGAGAAATAAAAAAGAATATTATTATTAAGTATATTTTCATAATAAGCCAAAAAAAAAGAGCTACTAAGCTCTTTTTACATTTGGAATTAATTTTTTCTATAGAGAATTAACTTTTCTAGTCAATTTAGACTTAAGATTGGCTGCTTTATTTTTATGAATGATATTTTTATTTACAAGTTTATCAATCATAGAAGTAACATAAAGCAACAAAGAACTAGCCTCTTTTTTATCAGTGGTTTCTCTAAGTTTTTCAATAGCAGATCTAGTTGATTTATGCTGATACTTATTTCTTTCAGTCTTACCTTTATTTGACCTTACTCTTTTTATTGCAGATTTATGGTTTGCCATATTAGTTTAAATTTAGTAGCCCGTAGGGGAATCGAACCCCTGTTTCCAGGATGAAAACCTGGCGTCCTAACCCCTAGACGAACGGGCCATTTTTATTAAATGGAGCGCAAATTTAGTTTTTTTTTCAGTTAGTCAAAAAAAAATCACCCCTATTTAACATAAAAGACTTTATATTTCATCATTATTGTTTTGAAATACAAATCCCAACCTCTTTGCAGTTCTTAACTTTAAATCATCACTAACTTGCTTTACCTGGTTTACTGAAACTTGATTAACAAGATCATAACTTGGAACCAGTAGGTCAAAATCTAAAGAGTAAAGAATAGCAGACTGTACAATTGACTTTAATTTTTCTTTATCTATTACGGCATTAATAAAATCATTGTATAAAAATCCTAATTGTCTTTTTCCTTGAACCATGAAATGGTTTTCGTGATTAATAAAAAGTCTTCCTATTAAGTAACCTAAATCATTAGATCTATTGTATTTAAAAGAATCATTTAAAAAATTATAAACATTAATTAATCCACAAAAACCTCTATTTGGATTTTCAGAGAGATAACTTGATTTCCATAAGCTGTTTTCTATATTAAATTTAAAGACATTGGAATGCATCTGAAAGACCAATAAATCACCAGCAACTCTTAACTGAGCTTCAAATTCACCAGAATCTTTATACTCAATAATAACTCTTTCATCTTCATTGGCTATCCTGTCACTTAAATCATCTCCAATTTCTTTAAGAACACTTTTAAGAACTTTGAAATTTAAAATTATATTACTAAAAACATCTTGCTTTAATACCCCTTTATCTTTTATTAAATTAAAAATTAAATCTTGATTTTTTTGATAATCCATTTATTAAAATTTAGTAAGCTCTTGCAAAAACAACTTTTTTGGAATTTAAATCTCCAGTAAGAATACATTTTCCATTACTAGATTTGGTAAGAGGAATACATCTTATAGTTGCCTTTGTTAATTCCTTAATTTTTTGTTCTGTTTTAGAGTCTCCGTTCCAATATGCCTCAACAAATCCACCTTTAGAATTTAATATCTTATTCATTTCTTCAATTGTTGAAGCAAATGAAGTATTTTTCTTTAAAAACGTTGAAGCTTTACTGAAAAGATCTTTTTGAATTTGATCTAGTAACTTCAACAAAGTACTAGATAAATTGTCTTGACTAACTGTATTTTTAGATAAGTCATCTCTTCTAGCTAATTCTACAGTATTATTTTCCAAATCTCTAGGACCAACAGCTATTCTAAGCGGTACTCCCTTCATCTCATATTCGGCGAATTTCCAACCTGGTTTTTTATTGTCATCATCATCGTATCTAACTGAAATATTCAATAGTTCTAACTCTTTTTTTAGCTGAAGGGCAAAATCAGAAATTTCTTGAAGCTGTTCTTGACTTTTATAAATAGGAACTATAACTACTTGAATAGGAGCTAATTTTGGTGGTAAAATAAGGCCTTTATCATCTGAATGGGTCATAATTAAAGCCCCCATAAGTCTTGTAGAAACTCCCCAGGAAGTTGCCCAAACATGATTCTTTTTCCCCTCTTTATCAGCAAAAGTAACATCAAAAGCTTTGGCAAAATTTTGACCCAAAAAATGCGAAGTACCTGCCTGTAAAGCCTTACCATCTTGCATTAGCGCTTCAATACAATATGTTTCTTCTGCACCTGCAAATCTTTCATTTTCTGTCTTCAATCCTTTCAATACTGGAATTGCCATATGTTCTTCTACAAACTGTGCATATACTCCTAGCATTTTTTCTGTTTCTTCAACTGCTTCATTTTTTGTTGCATGTGCAGTATGCCCTTCTTGCCATAAAAACTCTGAAGTTCTTAAAAAAAGTCTTGTTCTCATTTCCCATCTAACAACATTTGCCCATTGATTTACTAATATGGGTAAATCTCTATATGATTGAATCCATTTTTTATAGGTGTTCCAAATAATGGTTTCAGATGTTGGTCGAACAATGAGCTCTTCTTCAAGTCTAGCATCAGGATCTACTATTACACCACTTCCATCTTCTGCATTTTTTAAACGATAATGGGTAACAACTGCACATTCTTTAGCAAAACCCTCTACGTGATCGGCTTCTTTACTAAGATAGGATTTTGGTATAAAAAGAGGAAAATAGGCATTCTGATGGCCAGTTTCCTTAAACATAATATCAAGCTGGTCTTTAATTTTTTCCCAAATAGCATATCCATAAGGTTTGATAATCATACACCCTCTTACATCAGAGTGTTCTGCTAAATCAGCTTTTGTAACTAATTCATTATACCATTTTGAAAAGTCCTCACTTCTCTTTACTATACCTTTTGATGACATACAAGATAATTATTGGACTAAATTACCAATTTAAAAAGTATAAGAAGTGATTGGAAGAAAATAAAAATTAAGCTTTTAATACTTTATTTAATTTTCTATTCATTTTTGTGCTTTGTTCCTCAGCAAGTAAGGCGTCTACAAGAATTCTTCCACTATGTTCGTCAACAATAATTTTCTTTCTAGCTGCAATATCTAATTGAACTTGTGGTGGAATTTTAATAAAAGATCCTCCAGATGCTCCTCTCTCAACAGGAACTACGGCTAATCCATTTTTTGAAGCTCCTCTAATTCTTTTATAAGCCTTAAGAAATCTTTCCTCAATTGATTTTGAAGCCTTTTCAGACTCATCTAATAATAACTTTTCCTCTCTTTCTGTTTCAGAAACAATTTCTTTTAGTTCATTATTTTTTGCTTCTAAAGCTTCTTCTTTAGCTTTTAGTAGTTCTTTAACCTCATCTAAAACTTCTTTCTTATCATCAATTCTTACAACATTTTCTTTTATTCTTTTTTCAGCTAACTGAGCTTCTAACTCTTGATATTCGATTTCTTTACTAAGAGAATCGAATTCTCTATTATTTCTGACATTTTTTTGTTGCTCTAAATACTTTTTGATAGTAATTTTAGATTCCTCAATAATATTTTTCTTATCCATGATTAGACTATTTAATTCTCTTATCTCTTCTTCTATTTTATCTAATCTTTTATTCAACCCTGCCATTTCGTCTTCTAAATCATTTACTTCCATAGGTAATTCTCCTCTAACTTCACGCATGCTATCAATCCTAGAATCAATGAATTGAAGATTAAATAATGATCTTAAAGTTTCTTCTGGTGTGTATTTTTTAGTTCTAGCCATTTTTTATAAATAATTAATTGGGTTCGTATTAACTGTTGTTAAACGGATTGCGAAATTAGTAAATTTTTTCATTAAAAAATCACTAATTAATTCAATTGTATATTGTTCTGATTCATAATGACCAATATCTGCAATTAAAATTTTACTTTCTGATTCAAAAAATTGATGGTATTTAAAGTCGGAAGTGATAAAAATATCTGCTTTTACATTTAAAGCATTTTTCAATAAAAAACTGCCAGAACCACCACAAAGTGCCACTTTTTTTATAGGTCTATTTAACAATTTAGTATGTCTAATTCCTCTAGCTTTAAAACTATTCTTAAGTAACTTTAAAAACTTCATTTCATCCATCTCTTTTGGTAATTCTCCAACCATACCAGATCCGCAATTAGAATTATTTTGAATTTTAAAAATATCATAAGCAACTTCTTCATAAGGATGTGCATTATTCATAGCAAAAATAACATCAGATATTAAGTAATCAGAAAGAATAACTTCTAATTTAATTTCTTTAGCTTTTTCAAGTCTTCCTACCTCACCCTTGAATGGATTAGACCCTTCATTAGGCAGAAAAGTACCATTCCCGTATGTAGAAAAACTACAGCTCTCATAGTTTCCAACATGACCAGCTCCAGATTTAAACATTGCTTCAAGAACTTGTTCTGAATGAGATTCAGGGACAAAAACAGCTAACTTTAATAGATTTTGTTTAGGCATTAGGATTTTTATTCTTTCTAATCCAATAATACTTGCCATTTTATTGTTTACACCATTATAAACGTTATCTAAATTAGTATGAATTGCATATATATTGATGTTATTTTTAATAGCTTTTTGGATAATACTACCTGTTGATATATTTGAAGTAATGTTTTTTAATTCTCCAAAAATAAGAGGGTGATGAGCTATAATTAAATTACATTTTTGCTCTATTGCTTCTTGAACAACCTCTAGAGTAACGTCCAATGTTACTAAAACACCCTTTACTTCACTATCATAGTCTCCAACTTGCCATCCAGAATTATCGTAACTTTCTTGTAATTGTAAAGGAGCTATTGATTCTAAGTAATTTGTTACATCTTTGACTTTCATAAAAATTAAAATAAGAACTCAAATATAAAACAATGAAATGGTTCATGTGGATATTATCACCATTATCACTATTGTTTAGTTTAATTACTAGAACTAGAAATACTTTGTATAATTTAGGTTTTTTCAAAGAACTCCAATTAAAAACACCCATTATTGGAGTGGGAAATATTACAGTAGGTGGAACAGGAAAAACACCTCATTGTGAATACATTGCCAAAACTTTAGATTCAGAATATAAATTGGCATTGCTCTCAAAAGGATATGGCAGAAACACTAATAATTTTAATTATGTTGAAGTTAATAGTAAGGCCATTGAAGTTGGTGACGAAGCTCTTCAAACTAAACAAAACATTCCCAATCAAATTGTTGCAGTAGATCATAGTAGAGTCAATGGAATTCAAAAAATATTACAAGATTTTCCTAAAACCAATGTCTTTATTTTAGATGATGCTTTTCAGCATAGATCGATAAAAATTGGCTTAAATATATTATTGACAGATTATAATAACCCTGTTTATAAAGATTTTATAATGCCTGTAGGTAAACTAAGAGAATCAAGAATAGGGATTAAAAGAGCAGATTGTATTATTGTAACAAAATGTCCAGAAAATTTAAGTGAAAAAGAAGCCGATAAAATAAAAAATAAGTTAAAGTTTGATGGAACAGTGTTTTTTTCTAAAATAAAATATCAAGATATCATTTCTATATATGAAAAAACTGTATTAAAATCTATCAAAGGAAAATCTATACTATTAATTACTGGAATAGCTAACTCCAACCCTATTTTAGATTATTTACAAAATTTAAGTGTAAATTTTAAACATTTGAAATTTTCAGATCATTATAAATATGAATCAAAAGACATTAAAAAAATTATTAAAACTTACCAAAAATCAAATGATATTATTTTAACAACTGAAAAAGATGCTCAAAAACTTAAAGAATTTAATGAGTTGAAGAATTTACCAGTATACTATTTGAAAGTTACTATTGATTTTCTGTGGAATAAGGATAAATTTGACAAAAAAATAAAAGATTATGTTGGATCTTATTCAAGCAACTAGTAATTTCTTAAAAGACAGAACTGATTTTAGCCCTGAAATAGGAATTATTTTAGGAACTGGTCTGGGAGGATTGGTGGATGAAATAAATATTTCTCTCTCCATTTCATATGAAGAAATTCCCAACTTTCCTACATCAACAGTAGAAGGTCATAAAGGAAAATTAATTTTTGGTGAGTTAGGTGGAAAAAATGTAGTGGCTATGCAGGGCAGATTTCATTTTTATGAAGGATACTCAATGAACGAAGTTGTATTTCCTGTTAGAGTTTTAAAATTTTTAGGAATTGAAAAACTAATAGTTTCTAACGCATCTGGTGGGGTTAATCCCAGCTTTGAAATTGGGGATATTATGATTATTAGTGATCATATTAATTTATTCCCATCAAATCCATTGATTGGTCCCAACATTGAAGAACTCGGCACAAGATTTCCTGATATGAGTGATGCTTATGATCATGCTTTAATTAAAAAAGCTGAAGCTATTTCTAAAGAATTGAATATTAAAATAGTCAAAGGTGTATATGCAGGTCTTACTGGACCAACTCTTGAAACACCTGCAGAATATTCATACATAAGAAAAATTGGTGCAGATGCAGTTGGCATGAGTACAGTTCCTGAAGTTATTGCTGCAAGACATATGAAAATACCTTGTTTTGGCGTTTCTGTTATTACAGATTTAGGAGTCCCTGGTAAAATTGTTAAAGTAACTCATGAGGATGTACAAAAAGTGGCTTCTATTTCTGAGACGGTATTAACAAAACTTATTAAAAAATTCTTTGAATCTTTATAATTGATGAATTTAGAAACTGTATTGTCAAAATATGAACCAGTAATTGGTATTGAAATCCATGCCCAATTAAAAACTAAAAGCAAAGCATACTGTGGAGACAAAAATGAATTTGGAGCAATTCCCAATACATTAACCTCACCTATTTCTCTTGGACATCCAGGAACATTACCAAAATTTAATAAAGTGGTAATTAATCATGCTTTAAAATTAGGGCTGGCCCTAGATTGTGAGATAACAAGATGGATGCATTTTGATAGAAAGAATTATTTCTATGCTGATCTTCCAAAAGGATATCAAATAACTCAAGATAAAAAACCAATTTGTAGAAATGGTAAAATACTAATTCGATTAGAGGATGGAAAAACAAAAAATATTGAATTAACTAGAATTCATATGGAAGAGGATTCTGGAAAAAGCATTCATGATTTAGACCCTTTTAATACCTTAATTGATTTAAATAGAGCCGGAGTTCCATTATTAGAGATTGTAACTGAACCTGTTATTAAAACCTCTTTTGAAGCATACCAATATGTGTCAGAAATAAGAAAATTATTAAGATATCTTGATATATGCGATGGAAATATGGAGGAAGGAAGTATGAGATGTGACGTAAATATTTCAATTATGCCTATTGGTTCTTTAAAGTTTGGAGATAGAGTAGAAATAAAAAATCTTAATTCAATAAGAAATGTTCAAAGGTCTATTGATTATGAAATTGTAAGACAAGGAGTTTTAATAGATAAAGGTGAAAAAATTAATGTAGAAACTAGGACATTTGATGCTCCAAGCGGAAAAACAAGTGGGATGCGAAAAAAAGAAGCTGCACATGATTATCGCTACTTTCCGGAACCTGATTTAAACCCAATTAAAATTGACGAGGAACATCTTCAGGATATTCAATCGAAAATGCCTGCTCTTCCAAATGAATTATATAAAAAATTTACTGAAAGTTACGGATTATCAAACTACGATGCTTTAGTGATTATTGAACAAAAAGACATTGCTTTATACTATGAAGAAATTGTGAAATTCACTAAAAATTATAAGGCAGCTGCTAACTGGGTAATGGGAAATATTAAATCTTACTTAAACCATAAAGCACTGGATATTAGCTCATTTAAAGTGAGTTCTAAAAATATTGGATTGCTTATTAAAATGATTGATGATAATGAAATATCTCACTCTTTAGCAAGTCAAAAATTATTTCCTGAAATGGTTGAAAAACCAAATGAAAATCCGAAAACTATTGCTGAAAAAAATAATTGGATTCAACAGAATAATGAAGATGACTTAAGTAAGATTATAATAAATGTTCTTGATGAAAACCCTTCAGAAAAAGAGAGATTTAAAAATGGGGAAAAAAAACTTGCAGGTTTTTTTATGGGAAAGATTATGAAGGCTTCTAAAGGAACTGCCGACCCGAAAAAATCTGCTCAACTTTTAAATAAATTAATCAATCAGTAATGAAACGAATAATATATATAATATTAATTTTCATAGCCATTAGCTGTAGTAATAGTGAACAAGTCGATTCAAAAAACAGTTACCAAATAGAATTTATTCATGAATCTGATAATTATATTTATTTGTATAGATTAATTAATAACAACCCAGTTAAAATTGATTCTTCAAAATCAAAATCTGGTATACATAATTTTAATATTGTTCTGGAAGGAGCCGATATTTTTTTAGTCGGATCTGAACCACAAAAAAGTATGTTATTTATAGGTATTCCTAATAAGAGGAATCAATTTTTATTTAAAAATGGTGATTACAATCAATTAGAAGTTTCTGGAGATTCTAATAATATTTTACTACAAAATCATTTTAAATATAGAAATGAAGTTATTAGTGAAATTCAAAATATAGTGAGTTCAAATGAAGAGGAAAAGATCACCCTTAGAAATAAGATAATTGTTGATTACCAAAATTATTTAAGGGAATTTATTAATCAAAATAGCGAATCACCATCATTAATAATGTTGTTAGGAGAAATTCAGAACCCTATGGATTTCAAAGATGAATTAGCACTCATTAAAGATGTTATTATAAAAAAATTTGAAAATCAAAAATATTTAGGGGAAGTTAATAAAGCTATAGAAAATGCTAAGCAACAAGAAAAATTCTTGGAGGAGCAAAAAACAAGGTACGAACAAGACAAAGAACAACTAAAAAACCTTGGAATTAAAATAGGTTCTAAAGCTCCAGAAATCTCCATTCAAGATGTAAATGGTAAAATAATAAAATTAAGTTCTTTGAGAGGGAATGTGGTTTTACTTGATTTTTGGGCCTCATGGTGTAGACCTTGCAGAATAGAGAATCCAAATGTGGTACGACTCTACAATAAATATAAAAATCAAAATTTTACTGTTTACAGTGTGTCCTTTGATCAGCAAAAAGAGAAATGGTTAAATGCAATTAAGCAAGATCAATTGACATGGCCCAATCATGTAAGTGAATTAACTGGCTGGAAATCTACCCCAGGCGCAAAATATGGAGTTACAAGTATTCCAAAAACATTTCTGATTGATAAAAATGGAATCATCATTGATTATGACTTAAGAGGAAAAGCATTAGAGAAAAAATTATTGGAAATTCTTTAAGTTTATGAAATATATATTTATTGTTATTACCACATGTTTTAATATATTAATTTATAATGCTCAAGAATATTTTCAACAAAAAGTTGACACCTACATTAATGTCGAACTAGATGATGAAAATCATTTTTTGAGAGGCTTTGAAAAAATGGTTTATCACAACCAATCCAATTCAACTTTAGATTCCATTGTTATTCATTTATGGCCAAATGCTTATAAAAACAGTTCTACAGAACTAGCCAAACAAAAGTATGAAGATGGAAGTAACCAATTTAAATATGCTAAAGACAAAGATCTGGGATTCATTGATTCTCTAGATTTTAATGTAAATGGAAGTAAAGTTGAATGGAATTACATAGATGGGAAAATTGACATTTGTGTAATCTATCTAAAAAAACCTATTCAAAAAGGAGATTCTATATCTATAACAACACCATTTAGAGTTAAAATTCCTTCTGGAAAATTTTCTAGATTAGGGCACCTTGGACAATCATATCAAATAACACAATGGTTTCCAAAACCTGCAGTTTATGATAAAGATGGATGGCATCCGATGTCGTACCTAGATCAAGGAGAATTTTACTCTGAATTTGGAGATTATGATGTAAGTATAACAGTTCCTGAAAACTATGTATTGATGGCAACTGGTGATTTACAAAATAAAGACGAATTAGCTTTTCTTGATAAAAAAGCGAAATTAACTGCAAAACTAATAAAGGAAAATAAACTTCCTTTTAGAGATTCTTTTGGCAGAAAAGATATGAGTTTTCCAGAAAGTAGTAAGGAGAAAAAAACTTTAAGATTTACTCAAAAAGATGTTCATGATTTTGCTTGGTTTACGGATAAAAGATACCATGTTCTTAAAGGAAAAATAGAACTTGAGAGTAAAAATGTTACATCTTGGGCTCTATTTACAAATAGTGAGGCAAAACTATGGGAAAGATCTATTGAATACATAAACGATGCCACAAAATATTTTTCTAGTTGGGTGGGTGAATATCCTTATAATCATGTTACTGCCGTAGATGGCACTATAAGCGCTGGTGGAGGGATGGAATACCCCAATATTACAGTCATTGGTAAATCATATGATAGTAAATCTTTAGAAACTGTCATCATTCATGAAGTAGGACACAATTGGTATTATGGGATTCTCGGAAGTAATGAAAGAGATAATGCATGGATGGATGAAGGTCTTAATACCTATATTGAAATTAGATATATGGAAGAAAAATATCCCAACGGATATTTAAGAAAAAAAGACTCTTCTAAAAATAAATCTTTAAATATTACATTAAATGTTCCAATAGAAGAAAAAGAATTACAACACATTGCGTATCAGTTTAATGCCTCTAGAAATTATGATCAACCCTTAAAAATGGGATCTAAAGATTTTACATCAATGAATTATGGTGCAATGGTTTATTGTAAGACTGGAATTGGGTTTCATTATTTAAAAGCTTATCTAGGAGAGGAATTATTTGATCAATGCATGAATGAATATTTTAACCAATGGAAGTTTAAACACCCAAGCCCTAATGATATTAAATTGGTTTTTGAATCAGTTAGTAAAGAAAAGCTAGATTGGTTTTTTGAAGATTATATTAAAACAACCAAAAAAACTGACTATTCTTTTAAAAAAATAACTAAAATAAACGACCAGGAGTACTTAATAAAAATGAAAAACTTAACTGGATATACCTCACCTATTGCTGTTCAGGTTATTAATGATTCCAATGAGATAATTTCTGAAAGATGGATTAATGGATTTGGTAAAGACACTGCATTTGTATATAAAACCAGTGAAATACCTTCAAAATTTGTAATTGATAATAATGTTATTACAACGGATTTTAACTATAAAAGACACATAGCAAGAGCTAATGGAATATTTAAAATAAATAAACCCATTAAATTCAAATTTCTTCCAATAAGTATAAATAATAATAAAGAAAATTTAATTTATTACTCACCATTAATAGCTGGAAATGCTTATGATAGAACCATGTTAGGATTGGCTTTATATAATAATAGTATAAATGATAAAAAAGTAGAATGGTTAATCAATCCTCTATATGGTTTTGAATCAAAAAAAATGGTTGGATCTGGAAAAATTCAAACTAATATTAATACTTATGGTCTATTTTCAAGAATTAATATTGGATATAAAATCAGAAGTTTTCATAACGAACATGATGATTTGTACAGAGGAGAAAGATGGATTAAACAGGAATTATTTACAGAGTTTAGATTAAAATCAAATGACCTGAGAAGATCTCCATTTCAAAATATTAAACTTAGAACTATAAAGATTGATGACTTTGAGCCAGATGTTACACTAATTTGGCCACCTCAAACTGCTCGAAAAACTAATTATTATGGTGAAATAGTATATCAGTTAAAAAACAGACAAATTCTAAAATCTAAAGAACTAAAATTAAACTATATATATGGATTTAATAAAAATCAAAACTTGGTAAATTGCTTACAATTAACTTCAAAAATGGAAAAATCCTATAATAAGAGCTCTGATAAAATAAGTTGGAGGTTTTTTACAGGTTACCATTTTAATGAAGATATTACAAGCAAGTATTCATTTTACTTAAGCGGAAAAAATGGTAAAATGGATTATTTGTACGACAACATTTATTTTGCAAGAAATTCTTCTGATCAAAACTATTTATTATCTCGACAAAATGATAATTCATATGGAGGATTTAAAGCTCAAGACACTAACTTGAGAACTAATAATTGGATGGTTTCTAATAATTTAAAAATTGATATTCCAAAACTACCACTAGGTATATTTGCTGATTTCGGTATGTTTCAGTCTACTAGCCAAGAAAGCAAAATTAACTGGGGATACAATACAGGAATATTTACCAGATTAATTTTAAATGATGAAATAATAGGAATTTATCTTCCTTTATTTTATTCTGATAATATTAGAGCATCATTAAATGAATTAAAGGTTTTGCAAAGAATCAGCTTTATATTTAACCTTCAAAATATAAATCCATTTACTATCAAAAAAACAATTAAGCCATAAAAAATAATTCTAAAATATATTTTGCTTCAGATTTCCACCTTGGAAGTTTCTCAACAGAAGAAGAGAAAGAAAGGGAGAATAGAATAATTTCTTGGCTTGCATTTATTGAAAAAGATGCATCTGAGGTTTTTTTAGTTGGGGATATTTTTGACTTTTGGTTTGAACATAAATACACTGTTCCAAAAGGTAATATTCGTTTTCTCGGTAAAATTTCTCAACTTGTAGATAAAGGAATCAAAGTTCATTTTTTTACTGGAAATCATGATTTATGGATGTTTGATTACTTAGAAAAGGAAATAGGTATTAATATAATAAGAGAACCTATTACCATTCAAATAGATGAGAAAACATTAATGATTGGTCATGGAGATGGATTGGGACCTGGTGACTTCAAATATAAATTCATAAAGAAATTTTTTACGAATAAATTTTGTCAATGGGTGTTTTCTAAAATTCATCCTAATTTTAGTTTTTTTATAGCCAGATATTGGTCAAGAAAAAGTAAAGAAAATGAAAAGCATGGAACCCCTCCATTCTTAGGTGAAAATAAAGAGTGGTTAATTCAATACTGCAAAGAGCAATTACTATTAAATGATAAAATAAATTATTTTATTTTCGGCCACAGACACCTTCCCATTGAACACCAAATAAATGATAAATGTTTTTATGTAAATCTAGGAGATTGGATAGAACATTGCACCTACGCTTTGCTTGAAAATAATAAATTAGAACTAAAAAAATTTAATTAGATACTATTAATGTGTACAGCTAAATCTATCAATTTGTTTGAATATCCAGCTTCATTATCATACCAAGAAATCAATTTAAAGAAAGATTCATTCAACTGAATACCTCCTTTTGAGTCAACAATTGAAGTTCTAGAATCTCCCATGAAATCTTGAGAAACAACAGCCTCATCTGTAAAACCTAAGATACCTTTTAGTTCATTTTCTGAAGCACTTTTTAGAGTATTCATTACATGTTCGTAGGAAGTTTTAGTAGCTAACTTTACAGTCAAATCAACTACTGATACATTAGCTGTAGGAACTCTAAATGCCATCCCGGTTATTTTTCCTACTAGACTAGGAATTACTTTAGTTACAGCTTTAGCTGCACCTGTAGAAGCTGGTATAATATTTACTAAAGAACTTCTTCCACCTCTAAAATCTTTCTTTGAAGGGCCATCTACTGTAAACTGAGTAGCAGTTGCAGCATGAACAGTTGTCATAAGAGCTTCTTCAATTCCATAAGTATCATTTAATACTTTAGCTAAAGGAGCTAAACAATTGGTTGTACATGAAGCATTGGAGACTATTAAATCCGAAGATTTTACATCGTCATGATTAACACCCATTACAAACATTGGAGCATCTTTAGATGGTGCAGAAATAGCAACTTTTTTTGCTCCACCATCGATATGTAGTTGAGCTAATTCAAGAGTTGTAAAAATACCGGTACATTCTATGGCAACATCTACATTCACCTCATTCCATTTAAGCTGTTTGGGATCTTTTTCTGCTGTAATTCTAATGTGATTACCATTTACATACAACTGATTATTTTCTACAGAAATTTCAGCATTACAATTACCATGAACTGAATCATATTTCAATAAATAGGCTAAATGATCAACATTTAATAAATCATTAATTGCTACTACCTCAACATTATCTCTATTTAAACAGGATCTGAAAACCATTCTACCAATTCTTCCAAAGCCATTTATACCTATTTTTACTTTACTCATTTTTTATTTTTTTGTAAATGTAAAAAGACCCTGTAAATACAAGGTCTTTTGAAGAAAAATATTAGTTAATTTTTAATACTTAACGAATTTAACAACATCTTTTTGATTACCTGATTCAATAACAACCAAATAAGTTCCCATAGAAAGTTTAGAGGAATTAAAAGGAATATCAATGTGGCCCTTATTCATCATAACATTATTATAAAGATTTTTTACTAGACCTCCATTAAGATTATAAACAGAAATATTTACTAGTTCTGATTTATTCAAGTCAAAAGAAATATTAGAATTCTCAAAAACTGGATTTGGGTAGATTTTTGAAGAAGATATGTTTTCAAGAGAAATAGTTTCATCAATAGGATTTTGAACCGAAAGCAAATTATCAGCTCTCCATATTCCTCTTCCATAAGTACAAGCATAAATCGCACCTGGATTTTCTACTCTACGGAAGCCACCTGCTAATCCTTCCTCCCAGTCTCTCCATTGTTGAGAAATATCGTATACTGGTATAGGACCAATTTCAGCATTATTAGGTATCCAATTGGTGCTAGAACCATTGATATTATCAGTAGAATATACTCCGTATGCAGTTCCTATTACAATTATATCTGTAGAAGGATCTCTTTCAACTATACAACCAAAAACTGGCATATCAGGTAAATCACCATCAATNGAAGAAAATGTTGGATTATCAGAAGTAGCATTGGTAGAATAATAAACATGACTTGANGAAGTNCCTCCAGTCACAATACACACGTTATCTGGATTAGTTGGGTCAACAGAGATATCGGTAATTGTCCCAGAAACATTCTTGACAACTTCATAATGTACTGTATAGGCTATTTCCGANCCATCTAAATAAGTATACAAATGACCATCGTTAGCAAAGTTTATCTGGTTAACAAAAGATCCCGTTATAATATTACCAGTGGATATTTCAATTAAACTATCTGATGAAGAAGGTCTATACGCTATATCTGCAGCTTGCACTGAATAGGCATTTCCGAGACCAGAAACTCTTGTTAGAGCGCCATTGTAAGAACCACACCAAGCGTAATTCATATCATGTGAAATTTCAAAACTTCTAATGCTACTTGAATAATTAAATAATCTCCACCANTGTGGGTTGGTGGTAAACCTCATCATGTCTCTGGTAATATAAACTGAGGCATCATTTTGAGTGATAAANTAAGATTGTACATAATCTGGTAAAGTCAGGGTATCTGCACCAGTTACAGTAATGAAGGTGTCAGTACCTACAACATTCATCGTGTCATAAACATTTAAATTTTGAGTTAGTACATGTTTTATAGGAATTCCAAAAGAACTACTGTAGTAAGTAATAGTATCACCAGCTAACANATCTTGACTNGGAACAAATAAAACAGAATCTTCAGNATTTAAATCTTCTGGATTTTCCATTAAGGCAATTGCGTTATAAAATGGCCCGCAATCTTGGCCAACAATTCCTGTACAAGGTGCAGGAACAGATTGACTTGTTGTCCCTCTGTCACTTGATCTAGAAATAGAACCATTATAGACTGTTGTAATTATAGCATCACTACTTAAATAAGAAATTTCGCATTCAAATCCATCACCACCTGAAACTTCAGCAAATTCTTTGGACCATGGTTTAGAATTATCTTTATATTGAGTACCATTATCTTGAGCACCACCAATAACTGAACCATCACCTCCAAATCCCATTGAATAAAATTGGGTGACACTATAACCTTTATTAATTACTGAAGTAAATTGATTAGGGCCTGAACTTCCAAATCTGGCCTGAACTCCACCATCATTACCAACAATTAGTGTATTATCATTAGCCCAGAAAAGTCTATGGTTATCAGCATGCACATAGAATGGTAGAGATGGACTAGCCCACCAACCTGAAATAGCATACCANTGACCGTTTGTTGGATCAGTAGAATTTGGGGTATGGATCCAAGACCAAAGATCAATTCCACCAATAATACATTCTTCACCATCAGATGTTGATGTGATAACTAAATTGTAATTTCCTTGATTGGACCTAGACGTACTTAGAGGAGTGAAATTCCCCGTTGATTGAGGACCAATTTGACCCCAACTAGTCCCATTATCAATAGACCTGTGAACTCCTCCTAATTGCCCAGCAGAATTGGCAAATAGTGTATAAATTGTGTAATTATCATTGGAATTTTTGTTTTTAGAGATTGCATATTCTGCTCTTATCATCCCAAAACCTGGTAATTCACCATTAGAATGTAAATCAGTCCAGTTAGAACCACCATCAGTACTTATCCAAGTCCTAACACCTCCCTGATCAATTCCTAAAATAATAACTTGTCCATCCTCAGAAACTTTAACATCTCCAATAGTTGCATTAGATGAAATCCCTGAAACTAGACTTCCAGAGGGAACTGCTGTCATATTGTCTATTTTATTTAACCCAATNCCAGAACCAACGAAATATACATCACCATTAGGAGATGGATCTGCAACAACTTTTAAAACTTCTTTATTGTTGGTTCCACCAACTTGGCTAAAAGTTGGGGAGTTGCTGTCAATATTTTTACTTACCCAAAGACCGTCTCCATCAATAAGGTTGCCTTCAAATCTTGAACAACCAGTTGAAATATATAAATAACCTTGACTAGAGAAGGTTAAGGAAGATATTCCTAAAGAACCTGAGCCATTGGCACTATTTACCATTTCATCATCAAATTCTTGTACTCTGTTCCAATTAGATCCACCATTAACAGATTTGAATAAACCACCAGAAACTGATCCTGCAAATAAAATATTATTATTATTTGGATCCATAGCAATAGCTCTAGTTCTACCACCTACGTTATCTGGCCCCTCTTCTACAAACCCTAAGCTTGTAGATCTTAATCTCATTTTTTGTAAAACTTCATCTTTTGCTTGGGCNAGTTTGGCAAGTTCTACTTTTCCAGTAATAACATCTTTATAGAGATTGTTGTTGTAATCAATTGCATCGTTAGCACTAGCTTGAGAATTAGAATTGGTCACATTTACATAGGAATATTTCCTGTTGATTTCTTGATCAGAAGAATNTGTAAGAGAAATCAATATAGCTAAAAATAGTAAAGGAAGTAATAATAATTTTTTCATTTTAATNTTTTAATACTTACCGAAAATACGAATAATTAAATAATTTAATAAAATGTTAACTTTTTTTATTAAAAAATAATTTAAACAAACTAGAATAAATGTTTTTCAGCATGGTAACTAGACCTAACAAGAGGCCCACTTTCAACATATTTAAAACCTAACTTTAGACCATACTTTTTGTATTCATCAAATTTTTCTGGAGAAATAAATTCGTCCACTGGTGCATGTTTAGGGGTTGGTTGTAAATATTGCCCTAAAGTAACAATATCTACGTTGACAGAACGTAAATCATCTAAGGTTTCTAAAACCTCTTCATGAGTCTCTCCTAATCCAAGCATCAAACCAGATTTTGTTTTCATACCNCCTTGTTTTAACCTCAATAATAATTCAAGACTTCGATTGTACTTTGCTTGAACTCTTATAGTTTTAGTAAGTCTTCTAACAGTCTCAATATTATGAGAAACTATTTCAGGTGCAACATCAATTATATTTTGTAAGTTTTTCCAATTTCCAGCGAAGTCAGGAATGAGAGTTTCAAGGGTAGTTGAAGGTGATTGACGTCTTATAGCCTTAACCGTACTTACCCAAATTTCTGAACCACCATCTNAAAGATCGTCACGATCAACTGAAGTGATAACAGCATGCTTTACTTTCATTAATTTTACAGAGTTTGCAACCCTTCCAGGTTCAAAAACATCTACTTTTTCAGGTTTTCCGGTAGCTACGGCGCAAAAACCACAAGACCTTGTACAAACATTACCTAAAATCATAAAGGTTGCAGTTCCAGCTCCCCAACATTCACCCATATTTGGNCAATTTCCACTCTCACAAATGGTATTGAGTTTATGTTCACTAACCAGGTTTCTAACCTTTTTATAGGCATCTCCAGTAGGTAATTTAACCTTAAGCCATTTTGGCTTTTTTGTTTTTACAACAGTATCAATACTCATTAGTAAAATTTATTTCCAATTGAACAACTTAAATAAATTGATGGGAAAAATCTATGACTTTGATTGTCAACCATAATAATAATGGGATTCATAAATGCATCTGCAGTTATACCAATTTCTAATGAATTAATAATTTCTCTTGTTGTAGAAAATTCAAATTCCATACCAAACTTAAAATAGGCTCCGGGATTAATTTTGGTATGCATGAGTCCAGCAGACCATGACCCTCTCCCATAAATATTGAAAAACCCATGTTGTTCAGGATCGTACCTTTCCANTGATATTCCAGCAATTCTTCCAGAATAATCATACTTAAAAACTTCTAAAAATATGGGCTTAATTAACCCAATTGAAGTTCCATATGAATAATTTATTGCTATCTGAACTCCATTTTGTCGAAGTTTTTCAAAAGCAATTTTTCTAGATCCAATTCCAACTCTTAGTGAATATATAGAGTTTAATTTTCCATATACAAACTTTTTNGCATTTTCATCAAAAGAACCAAAAATCTTATACTCTTTGTCATGATTGATATTTATTAAATCAATATTGAGTAAAGATTTTTTTTTGTAAGTCTTAAATTTAGCATTAGTGTAATTGATTCCTAATCCATTGGTATGTATAACACCACCTAACCATGCTTCCTTAGAAATTCTTACCAACATTTCATCTTCTTGGGGAATTTGACAATGAATATTGACAAATAAAAAGATCTGAAATATGGGTAATATTAAATATTTATAAAGCATTTTCACCTATACAAAAATAACTATTTTGTAGGATAAAATGAACTGTTTAAGGNNAAGTTTAAAATAAATTAAGCACTTTTGTTAAAAGTCTTCTTTAGTGGTTTTGATTTCCTGTTGTGTGATTAAGTCTTTATGAAGATCTTCTTCAAGATTAATACTGTAAGCTGGACATCTTTTCTGAACAGGNTTAAATAAAAAACAAGAGTTTAATAATGCAACAGCAGCAAATGTAAATAGGAAATAAAATAATTTTTTCATTTTAATATGATTACTTTAAACAAAATTATCAAAAATCGAATACCAACAATAATTTCATTAAACTTTTATTTGTATTTATAATGATTGACCCAAAGTTTTTAATAAGTAACGTTCAAAATGATTGGAAGTATATTTTAGAAAAAGAAATTAAAAAAATTTATTTTANTANNATTATGGTTACCATTAACACTTGTCAAAAAAAAAAACTATTAAGGCCTGATCCAACAAATATTTTTAGAGCATTTAACGAAACAAGTTTGACCGATTTAAAGCTAGTGATTTTAGGTCAAGACCCCTACCATGGAGAAAATCAAGCAAATGGACTTGCATTTGGAGTTGATAACAATAATAAAACTCCTCCATCTTTAAAAAATATATTTGAAGAAGTTTATAATAGNACTCAGCAATTATCAAAAGCAAATAAAGATTTAAAACACTGGGCTCAGCAAGGCATTCTTCTTTTAAATACCAGTTTGAGCGTTGAACTTTTCAAACCTAACTCTCATTCTCATATAGGTTGGAATGTGTTAACCAACGCTATAATAAGAGAGATTTCAATAGTTAAAAAAAATGTTGTTTTCTTTTTATGGGGCAAAAATGCTCAAGAAAAAGAATTATTAATAAATTCATCGAAACATTTGGTACTCAAAACCTCCCATCCGTCGCCTCTATCAGTCTACAGAGGATTTAGGGGTTGCAATCACTTTTCTGATGCAAATACTTTTTTTAGAAAAAATAATTTAACTGAAATAGATTGGTGAATCATAAAAGAAATATACTTTTTATAGTTTTGGTAACTGTATCTATTTTTAGCTTAGGACAAAAGATAAAATTTATAGAGATTTATAATGAAAATGGTTTAGTAGAAAAAAAAAAATCAAACGACAACAACCCAAATAACCTAATTAATGGGTTCTATTTGTCTAATATTGAAAATGGATATTTAACTACAACCATTGATTCTTCTCGCATTTTTGACAAAACACTATTTATTCATATGAATTACGGGGAACGTTTTAAGAATAGCGAAATTCAAATAAATATTCCGGATGATATAGACTTAAAATTTGCACAAAGCTTTGAAAATAAAAGTATTTATTTTAATCCATCTGATTTTCAAAAAAAAATAAATAATTGGCTGCTTTTAATGAATAATAATGGCTTTCCATTTGCTGAGTTTGAGTTTGAAAACCCAACATTTATTAATTCAAAAATTGAACTAGATTGCAATCTCAAAACAGGTCCTTATGTAATTATTGACACAATAATAAATCCAGAACTTAATAAAAAAGAATGGAACTTAATATCCAATATTACTGGGATTAAAAAAGGAAATGCTTTTAGTTTAAATAATGTATATGGGGTGAGTGAAAAACTAGAAAATACTGGATATATTAAAGAGTTAAAATCTGCTGCCTATGAATTTGTAGATGATTTGGCTTTAATTTATACATATGCTCAACCTATTTCAAAAAATAGCTTAAATGGACTGGTCGGAATTCAGCCATTAGAAGATGGAAAAGTTCAATTTACCGGCAATGTATCTTTAAATTTTCTTAACAGTTTGAATTACGGAGAACAGCTAAAAATAAATTGGAGGAGAATGTTTAATGCTTCACAGAATTTAATTACGGAATTTAATTTCCCCTTTTTATTTAACTCAGACTTTCAAATAAGTGGAAGAATTGATATGATAAAAAAAGATAGTTCTTTTTTTAATTTTAATTCAAAATTTACAATAGAGTATTTAATTAAAAATAATCTCTCATTAGGTGCTTTAATTTCAAATAATAATTCCACCAATCTTATTGACGAAAAATACAGTTCTACGTCTGTAAATAGTTTTGGCTTCACATTTAATTCTAATCAACAAGACAATAGAATTAACCCAACGAGTGGCTATTTTATATCAAGTGACCTTTCATATGGATGGAAGCAAACGTATAATCTTGATACTTCTCAATCTAACATTTTAAGAACTCCCAACTTCTATGGGAACTTAAACTTTAATAATTATTTTAAAATTCGCAAAAGGTCAACTTTTAAACTTGGTATACTAGCATCATCTATTCAGAATGAAATACTATATGAAAATGAATTTTCAAGAATTGGAGGCTATAAGACCATTAGAGGTTTTGATGAAGAGTCTATATGGGTGAGCTCTTATTTAATTACAAATTTAGAATTTAGGTATCTTATAGACGAAACATCCAACTTATTTATCTTTTCTGACTTTGCATGGACAGAATCAAAAACACAAGAATTATTGGTTAATGATTATTATAATAGTTTTGGTTTTGGAACTAATATTTCAATGCCTAATGGTTTACTTACTTTAATATATGGTTTGGGCAGGAAAATTGACAACCCTTTCTTATTAAGAACTGGAAAAATTCATTTGGGTTTTACAAGTTATTTTTAATTCACTTAAACAAAAACAATTACGGCTACACATACTTTGTTTTTTAATATCATTAAAAGTACATTTGCCAAAAATTTAAAATACTATGGAAAAAGCAGTTAGTTATAAAGTAAAAGATATAAGCCTTTCAGATTGGGGAAGAAAAGAAATTAAACTTGCAGAAGCAGAAATGCCTGGATTAATGAGTTTAAGAGAAGAATACAAAGGTCAGAACCCTTTAAAGGGAGCAAGAATAGCTGGTTGTCTGCATATGACTATTCAAACTGCTGTACTAATTGAAACACTAAAAGATTTAGGTGCTGAAGTCAGTTGGTCTTCCTGTAACATTTTTTCTACTCAGGATCATGCAGCGGCTGCAATTGCTAGCGAAGGAATTCCTGTTTATGCATGGAAAGGGATGAACGACCAAGAATTTGATTGGTGTATTGAACAAACACTATTTGCTTTTGAAGGAGGTAAACCTTTAAATATGATTTTAGACGATGGTGGAGACTTAACCAATATGGTCTTAGATAATTATCCCGAACTAGTTAAAGATATTAAAGGTCTCTCTGAGGAGACAACAACAGGAGTTCACAGACTTTATGAGAGAATGAAGAATGGAACTCTTCCAATGCCTGCAATTAACATAAATGATTCTGTAACAAAATCTAAATTTGATAATAAATATGGTTGTAAGGAATCTTTAGTTGATGCAATTAGAAGATCAACAGATGTTATGATGGCTGGAAAAGTAGCCGTTGTTGCAGGGTATGGTGATGTTGGAAAAGGTTCTGCAGCTTCACTTCAAGGAGCTGGTGCCAGAGTAATAGTTACAGAGATCGACCCAATATGTGCTCTTCAAGCTGCTATGGATGGATTCGAAGTCAAAAAAATGGAAAATGCAGTAAGTGAAGCAGATATTGTAGTTACTGCCACAGGAAATAAAGATATTATTAAAGGTCAACATTTTGAGCTGATGAAGGATAAAACAATTGTTTGTAATATTGGTCACTTTGATAATGAAATAGATGTTGCTTGGCTTGATTCAAATCATGGAAATACTAAAACTACCATTAAGCCTCAAGTTGATATGTACACTGTTAATGATAAAGATATCATACTCCTTGCAGAAGGAAGATTGGTTAATCTTGGTTGTGCTACTGGACATCCTTCATTTGTTATGAGTAATTCATTTACCAACCAAACACTTGCTCAGCTTGAATTATGGACCAATAGTGATAATTATAAAAATGAAGTTTATATGCTACCAAAACACTTAGATGAAAAAGTTGCTCTTTTACATCTTGCCAAAATTGGAGTAGAACTAGAATCACTTAGTAATGATCAGGCTGATTATATTGGAGTTAAAGTAGAAGGACCATATAAACCAGAGTATTACAGATATTAATTACCCTGACAATAAAGGACTTAATGAACTTTTTAAACAGACTTAAATTTTACCTCATTGGGTTAGGTTTAGGTCTGCTTCTCATTTATTCTCTTTTTAAGGATAGAGAGTGGGACTGGCTACCAGAAAATAAGGTAAAAAAATTTATTTTAGAAACCCCATTAAAAATAAACCTTAAAAAAGATCAAACTGCTATATTAACAGATCAATTTTCTAAAAAAATATTCGATTTAATTATTAATGGAAATGTTAATTTTTCAGAAAGTAAAACTAAGTTCACTAATAAAAAATATGTAATTGAGTACAAGAATAGCTCAGCATTATTCAATATATCTTTTGAAGATACTTTGTGTAGAATTATTTCAATTGATAACATGATTTTCAAAGACATTTATGAATTAGGATTTTTAGATACTATTGTTTTTATTGATCATTCTAATCTTTATTTGAAATTTGAGAAAATGGAGAAAAAATTTACTAAAAACTTTATATCAAAAGTTGAAAAATATGGATTAAATCCTGATGATATTTCTAAAAATCTGAATAATTTCNATGTTAANTGGAAAAAATCAAATCCTTTTACAAATCTCAATCCTAAGTATTTAGGAACAATCAACATCTCTAATCTTCAATACGAAATATCATTAGAGACCGGAAATAATAAATTAAGGTTTAAAGATATTNCTGAAAATTAAAGTTCTTTTTTTATTAGTTATTGAGCCTTTTATAATAAAGATAAATAGCTATTATAGAAAAGAAAATATTTGGAAACCATACAGCTAAAAGCGTATTCCACCCTACATTAACAGCAGCAACAGTCGTCATTTTCATGAAAAAAACATAAACTAATCCACACGANAGTCCAATAACTAAATTTTTNCCCACTCCTTCCCTTGACTTTCTTGAAGCAACTGAAATACCAATAACAGTCAAAATATAAGCAGCAAAAGGATATGCTGTTCTCTCATGCTCACTAATCTCTATATGTTTAGTAGAATTACCTTTATTTTCTTCTTTTTTCTTATAATTAATNAGTTCTGGAGTGGTCATAGCAAAAGTGATTTCTGCTCTTTGCCCAAGGTCTTTAATATTAAAAGGTAAAACAGTGTCAATTACTTTTTTTGTAATCACATCATCATTCAATTTCCCAATTTTTCTTATAAATACATTTTTGAGTTTCCAATTATTTAAGATGCTATCTCCCTCCGCTCTTTCTACTTGCATATCACTTTTAAGCTTCCATTGACCTTCACTATTTTCTTCCCAGTTTTCAATCCATAGTCTTCTGACGGTAGTAGTATTTCCAATAAATTGTCTGTAACTAACTAATGTTCCTTTATTAATTTCTAAATGAATATCCTTAAAATTCACATTATATTTTGTGAACTGATTTTCAAAAGTTAATCTATTTTTGTTAGCAAAAGGAGCCACATAGTGGTTCATTAAAACAGATATTATTAGAAGAAAAGAAGATGCTATTATGTAAGGTCTAGAAAACCTCCAAAAGCTAATTCCACTACTTAAAATTGCTACAATTTCAAGTCTTTGAGCCATAAAGCTGGTAAACCATAAAACTGAAAGAAAAATAATTAAGGAAGAAAATAAATTAGCATAATGAATAAAAAAATAAGGATAATATTGAGTAATAATTTTGTAGAAAGTTAAATTATTCTCTGGATTCATAAAGTCTTTAAGTTTTTCAGAAACATCAAATATTATGGAAATACTCATTACTACAGCAATCATAAAGACATATGTGCCTAAAAATTTCTTAACTATAAACCAATCTAATTTTTTCATTATTGGATTTAAAGTCTTTCAACGAGTTTTTTCACCATTTTATTTTTCCAAGTTGTAAAAGTTCCATCTTCAATTTTTTTTCTGGATTCTTCAACAAGCCATATATAAAATGATAGATTATGAATACTGGCAATTTGTGGGCCCAACATTTCTTTAGAAACAAATAAATGTCTTAAATAGGATTTAGAATATCTTTTATCAACATATGAAGTCCCATTTGAATCAATTTCACTAAAATCGTTTTCCCATTTTTTATTTTTAATGTTTATAAAGCCTTCTTTAGTAAATAACATCCCATTTCTTGCATTTCTTGTTGGCATAACGCAATCAAACATATCAACTCCTAGAGCAATGCATTCTAGGAGATTAGAAGGAGTGCCTACCCCCATTAAATATCTAGGTTTTGATTCGGGCAAAATATCACAAACTTCTTCAGTATGTTTGTACATTAAATCATGGGGTTCTCCAACTGACAAACCTCCAATTGCATTACCCGGCAAATCAAAAGAAGCAATAACTTCAGCACTTTGTTTTCTTAAATCCGAATAAGTACTTCCTTGAACTATAGGAAAAAGAGATTGTGANTAATTGTATTTATTTGGGCTATTATTAAAATTATCTACACACCTTTTTAGCCACCTATGAGTCATTTTAGTAGAAGACTTTGCATAAGAATAGTCACAAGGATATGGTGTACACTCATCAAATGCCATAATAATATCAGCACCGATTGATTTTTGAATATTCATAACATTCTCAGGAGTAAAAAAATGAGAAGATCCATCTATGTGAGATTTAAATTTCACACCCTCTTCTGTTATTTTTCTTCTACCAGATAAACTATAGACTTGATATCCTCCAGAATCAGTTAAAACTGGCCTATTCCAAGAAATAAATTTATGAATACCACCAACTTGTTCTAGTAAATTAAGTCCAGGCCTTAAATACAAATGATAGGTATTTCCAAGAATTATTTGAGCCTTCACTTGTTCTTCAAGATCTTTTTGAGAAACTGATTTTACTGTCCCAGCTGTACCAACAGGCATAAAGATTGGAGTTTGAATAATACCATGATCAGTATTTATAATNCCTGATCTTGCTTTAGAATTTGGGTCTTTAGACCTAAGGGTAAAGTTCATAAAAATGTGAATAAACTACTTTACAACAAATATAGAATATCTCAATTAAGCAATACTTTTAATAATCTAAAATGATTTGTGATTAATGACCTACTTAGANGTTTTTGAGTTCTTTCTTATTGGCAGTTTTTTANTTCAATTATTTTATTTGTTCTACTTTAATTCTAGNTTATTAATTTCAAATGGGAAACATATGGATTCATTCGAACCAGATATTTCAGTTATAATTTGCGCCAGGAATGAAGAAAAAAATTTAAAACAAAATTTAGAGAAATTTTTAAATCAAGATTATGATAATTATGAGCTAATTGTTGTNAACGACAGATCTTGGGATAATAGTTTAGAATTCTTAAATAATTTAAAAAAGAAATATTTAAAATTAAAAGTGGTTGATATACCAGACAATAAAACAGATCACTATGGCAAGAAACTTGCCCTAACATTAGGGATTAAAGCAGCAAAAAACAATCATCTACTATTTACTGATGCTGACTGCTTCCCTTATACTAACAATTGGATTTCTAATATGAGTAGTGGATTTCACAATAAAAAAGAAATAGTTCTGGGTGCAGGAATTTACGCGAAAGAAAGTGGTTTTTTAAATAAAATTATAAGATACGATACTGCACAAATTGCATTAAACTATTTAAGTTTTGCAAAGGCAAAAATAGCATATATGGGAGTTGGACGAAATTTAGGATATACNAAAGATGTATACTATTTAAATGAAGGCTTTAAATCTCACTATCATATTGCCTCTGGAGATGATGATTTATTTGTAAATCAAGCATCAAAAAATGATAATTCAAAAATTATTTTTAATAAAGAAAGTGTTACTATTTCGTTTCCCAAAAAAAAATGGAGGGATTGGATTATTCAAAAGAAAAGACATCATACTACAAATAAAAAATATAAAATCAATCATAAATTAATACTAGGGATTCAGTTTTTAAGCTCTTTTCTATTCTATTTAAGCTTTCTTATTTTGTTAATCTCAGATTTTACAAAAATTGAAATATCAATCTTATTTGTGCTTAGATATATAATTATTATATGTCTCTTTTACAAACCTTTCAAGATTTTAATGTGTAAAGATCTTTTATGGACATTCCCTATATATGAAATCATCTTACTAATTTGTCAACCTATCTTTCAANTTAATAAGAAGAATAGAATTTAAATGGATAAAGAAAAAACAGGATCTCATCTTTCTGAAAAAGCTCAAAAAGATTATGAATTAGTAATAAGAGCCACCAAAAAAAAAGACCAACAAGCTTTTGCTGAGTTGATGGATAAATACAAGGATTCTATCTATTATATGCTTCTTAAAATGGTCAATAATAATGACGATGCGGAAGACTTAACTCTTGAAGCTTTCGGAAAAGCATTTAATAGACTTNACCAGTATACTCCAAATTTTGCTTTTAGCACATGGCTATTTAAAATTGCTACCAATAACTGTATTGACTTTCTTCGTAAAAAGAAGAAAAATGTAATGTCTGTTGATAATAGAATACCCAATAATGATGGAGATGACTTTATGTTTGAAATTAAAAGTGAAGGAATGACTCCAGAACAATTGGCAATGAACGATCAAAAAATTCAATTAATGAGACAGTATGTAAAAAAATTGAAACCTAGATATGAAATTTTAGTTGAAATGAGATATTTCAAAGAAATGAGTTATGATGAGATTTCAGATGAACTTAANCTACCATTAGGAACTGTCAAAGCCCAGCTATTTAGAGCAAGAGAGTTTCTTTACAACATAATGAAACACAGTATTGAAACTATCTGATTCATCCAAAAAAATTCAATTCTATTTTCCAAACTTAGAGCAAGATCAAATTGAACAATTTGATGTTCTAAAAGAAATTTATCTAAATTGGAATTNCAAAATAAATGTGATAAGTAGAAAAGATACTGAGAACTTCTACACGAGACATGTTCTTCATTCATTATCTATTGCTAAGTTTATTCATTTCACCTCAAATACAAAGATTTTGGATGTAGGAACAGGTGGTGGATTTCCTGGAATTCCACTGGCTATTTATTTTAGCAAATCTAAATTCACATTAGTAGATTCTATTGGAAAAAAAATAAAAGTAGTTGACGAGGTAGTTAAAGAATTGAAATTAAAAAATGTTGAACCCATAGTGATGAGAGCTGAAAATATTTCCTTAAAATTTGATTTTATAGTGAGTAGAGCTGTTGCACAGTTAGATAAATTTTGCCCTTGGATATCAAAAAATATAAGTGACTTAAATAATAATGAAATAAATAATGGAATTTTATATCTTAAAGGAGGAGATTTGAAGAAAGAAATTAATAAAGTATCTAAAAATTTTGATTCTGAATTAATAAATATCTCAGACTATTTCGACGATTTATTTTTTGAAAGCAAGTCCATATTATATTTAAAAAAAAAATAATTATAAAAGAGTAACTTTTATTTAAGTCTTTTAAGTTAATTTAACAAAATAGATTAATTAGTCTATTTAAATTTTAATACAATTGATTATTAGATTCATCATATTCATATCACTTATTAATATAAGTAGTTCTATTTTTTCTCAAAATAATGAACTAAGGTCGACAGAAATTAAAATTCAAAGACTTTTATTCCTAATTGAACAAATGTANGTTGAAGATGTCAATATTAATAAGGTTCAAAATGACTTAGTATTAGGAATGTATAATTATTTAAGNCCTATGAGTCTTTACCAACACGATTCTGTCTTTCATTTATTAGAATTGAAACCCTCAGGAAAAACATCATTAGGAATGACAGTGAAATTTAACAAAGGAAGAATTTTAATTGATAGCATCTTTTCAAATTCTGGAGCTTTCAATGCCCANCTTAAAAATAAAGATCAAATAATTGGAATTGATAATAATAAGTTAAATGAAGTGTACTATTATTCTGATTTTTATAGTCTTTCTTTAGGAGATGAAAACTCAATTTCAAACCTTACTTTAATTCGTGAAAAAGACACCTTTAATATAGACGTTAAGAGATTAAAAATCCCCAATCATTCCGTAATACCTATTCCAAATTCTTTAAATGTTAATAGCATTAACTCATATGAGGAAGGTTTAAAATTATTTGATTTAATTTACCCAGATACTATTACTAATTCAGAAATTACTGAACATGGTATTAGATTCATGTTAGAACAATTAGATCCTCATTCAACTTATATATCATTGAAGGACTTGCATGATATGAATGCTCCATTGAAAGGTTCATTTACTGGAGTAGGGATCAGATTTCAAATATTTAAAGATACTGTGCTTATAGTACAAGCAATTCCAGGCGGACCATCTGAAAAAGTAGGTTTAATGGCTGGAGATAAAATAATAAAAATTGGTGAAGAAATGGTTGCGGGAATTGGGATGAAAAACAGTGGAGTAAGAGATAGACTTTTAGGAGATAAAGGAACTAAAGTTTTAGTTGGAGTTAAAAGAGGAAATAGTAATGACATTATTGATTTTGAAATTACTAGAGACAAAATTCCTATTTACAGTGTAGATGCCTCTTATATGGCTAACGAAAATACTGGCTATATTAAATTAAATAATTTTTCATCCACTAGTATAAGTGAAATAAGAAAAGCTGTATTTAGTTTAAAAAATAAGGGTATGAAAAACCTAATTCTAGATCTTCAAAATAATGGAGGAGGTTATTTAAAAACAGCAGTAGAATTAGCTGATGAAATGTTACCCGGAAATAGAAAAATTGTCTCCACGAAAGGAAGGAAATTCCCTGAAAAAATCTACGGTGGGAATAATAAAGGATTGTTGGAAAATGGCAAAATAATTGTTTTAGTAAATGAAAGTAGCGCTAGTGCAAGTGAAATAGTTAGCGGTGCTATACAAGATTGGGATAGAGGATTAATTATTGGTAGAAGAACATTTGGTAAAGGTTTGGTGCAAAAACCTATTCAGCTTCCTGATGGTACTCAAGTTAGAATTACCACGTCTAAATATTATACACCAAGTGGAAGATGCATTCAAAAATCCTATAGCGATGGTTCAATGGCTTATAGAAAAGAGAAATACAGTCGGTATAAATCTGGAGAATCATTTAATAAGGATAGTATAAAAAATAATGAAAATGAANTTTATTCAACATTATTAAAAAACAGGAAAGTATATGGAGGTGGCGGTGTTGTACCAGATATTTTTGTCCCTCTAGATACAAATGGGACAAGTGCTTATTTCAGTAAATTAATAAGGAAAGGAGTATTTAATCAATTTTCTCTTTATTACGTAAATAAAAACAGAGANAATTTAGAAAAAAAATATTCGAATTTTGAAAAATATAAAACGAGTTTTAATACTAAAAACGCGCTTCAAGAATTGATAGAGTTTGCAAAAGATGAAGGAATAAATTTTAATGAAAAACAGTATAATGAGTCGAAAAAAACTATTGAAGTACGTTTAAAAGCAAATATTGCTCAAGACTTATATGATTATAAGAAATTCTATGAAATTATTAATGAATTAAATATTACTTTACAAAAATCATTAGAAATTATTAATAATGATAAAGCATTTTCTAATTTAGTAGAATAAATTATTTTATATGAAAGATAAAACCAATATTTCCTTAGCCATATCAATCATTGCCATCTTCATATCTTTATATAGTCTTAAAACTAATGATAATGACAAATTATTTGTAAAATCTCAAAATAAAACATACGTATCTGCTGATCCTGAGGCCAAGAAAAAATTAGATAATATTNAAAAAAACATGCTAGAAAGTCCACTAACCCCACAAATGGATGTATCTCAAAAACTACCTAAAACAAATATAAAGTTCTCTAAAGACATCCATGAATTTGGAAATGTGGAAGTAAATTCAGAAAATAAATATTCTTTTAATTTTACTAATTCTGGTAATGAACCCCTTAAAATTTCAAATGCTAAGGGNTCCTGTGGATGTACTGTCCCTAACTGGCCTAAAGAACCAATATTACCAGGAAAAAGTGGTAAAATAGATGTTGTTTTTAGACCATCTAAAGGACAAGCAGGAAGTAAACAAACTAAAACCGTTACAGTTTCAGCTAACACTAGCCCAGAAAATACNATACTTAAAATAACTGCATTTGTCAATAAAGCAGCTGAATAAATTTATACTATTCATAACACTTTTTGTTTCTAGTAATTTAACATCACAATCAAATTGCTTATCAAATTCTGTTCCTTTTAATGATGGAGAAGAAGTTATTTATGACATAGAATACCTTATGGGTAAAACTTGGGTAACTGCCGGAAAGGCAAGATTTATTGTTAAAGATTCTATTTTCAAAGATCAAAGTTGCTATTATGTAGAGGGAAAAGGGAGAACCTTGAAAAACTATGATTGGTTTTTTAGGGTGAGAGACAAATATGCAAGTTTCATTTCTAAAAAAACAATGTTACCTATGCATTTCATAAGAAGGGTAAGAGAAGGAGAATTTTTCCTAAACTACGACTATGATTTTAATTATAAGGAAAATATAGCATTAATATATGAGACTAGAAAACAGGGTTCAAAAAGAGATACAATTGATATTATTGATTGTAGTTTTGACATAATGAGTTCTGTNTATTTCTCTAGAGCTATAGATTTTACTCAATTTAAAAAAAATGATACCATTCCCATGAATGTTATTTTAGATAAAGAGATTTTTAAGGATTTATATATAATTTACATTGGAAAGAAAAAAATAATAAATCAAAATAATAAGGAAATAGACTGTATCCATTTTAAGGTTAATCTAATAGAAGGAACTATTTTTAAAGCTAATGAATCTATGAATGTTTTCGTGAGTAACGATGAAAATAGAATTCCTATTTACGTTGAAGCTGAAATTTTAGTTGGTGCGATAAGAGTATATTCAAAAAGTATTAAGGGAACAAAAGTCCCCATTAAGTATTTAAACTAATTTTCTACTTTTAATTTCTTTCTTTATTAAAGATAGTTCTCTACTTGTTTGTCCAGAAACAGATGTGTTTTCTTCTGCTCTCCTAATCAAGTATGGCAGAACTTCTTTTACAGGACCATAAGGAACATATTTTGCTACATTATATCCCATGGCTGAAAGGTTAAAGCTAATATGATCACTCATTCCTAAGAGTTGTGCAAAATAAATTCGTTTGTCATTATTACTTAATTTCATTTTTAACATGAGTTTGGTTAAATGTTGAACACTTTGCTCATTATGAGTCCCTACACAAATACTCACAAAAATGATTTTACTTATACAGTATTCAACAGCTTTGGTAAAATCTAAATCAGTAGCTTGTTTTGTAGGTTGTATAGGATCTATGGATCCATTTTTAAGTGCAAACTCTCTCTCTTTTTCCATATAAGCTCCTCTAACTAATTTTAAACCTAAATAACAATTATTGTTCTCACATATAGCAACAAGTTTTTTCATATAATTGAATCGATCGTGTCGGTAAAGTTGAATTGTATTGTAGATAATTGTTTGGTCTTTATTATATTTTAAAATCATCAACTCAGCTTGAGAGTCAATGAAATCTTGGTACCAACTATCCTCGGCATCAATAAATAAAGNAACTTTGTTTTCAAAAGCTTTTCTACAAATTTCATTGATTCGTTTTGAAATATTTTGAAGTTCTTCAGATTCCAATTTATTTAATTTAACGGTACCTTGACTAGCTTTTTGAATTAACGATGATCTTCCTAAACCAGTTATTTTGAAAACCGTAAAAGGACATTTTGAATTATTTGCTGAAAAAAGAATCGTTTGAATTATCTCCTCTTTAGTCTTTTCAAAATCTTTGTCATTTTCTTTTCCCTCAACTGAATAATCCAATATTGTACCTATACCAAATTGTGAAAGATGATTGATTTTCTCATTACAATCTTCGATATTCTCTCCTCCACAAAACTGTTGAAAAATGGTTCTTTTTACTATNCTCTTTATAGGTAATTTCAAAAAGAATGAAAATTTCAAAAAAGCGCTTCCTAATTTAACTAAGAATGCAGATTTAATAATTGAAAATAAAAAGTAAGCTTTTTTTAATTCCCAGTCCGATTGATGTGCAAAAGCAGATTTAGTATTTTCAAAATTTATCATTAAGAATTTTCTTTTTGAATTACTTTATCTAAAATAAATGATAATTTTTCTGTTAAATTTTCTCTAGAATATATTTTAGAATTAGATTTAATATCATTTTTATTACGAAATATTTTAAGAACTGATTCTTCTAGTTTTCTTTCATTATTAAATCCGCAGACAAATCCACTTTTAGTTTGGTTAATAATGTTAGCTAAATCTCCATCTTCAGGACCTATAACTAATATTGGTCTTTTTGAAGCCATATACTCAAATACTTTCCCTGTTATAATCCCACTAGAATTAGGAGTATCATTTACCATTAATAATAATAATCTAGATTTTCTTTGTTCGTTTATCACATCTTTATGAGAAATATANCCCATTTGCTGAATATAACTTTCTAAACCAAAATTACGTATTGATTGTAATACTGAAAAATCAATATTTCCTATTAATTTAAGTTTGAATTTNTTCTTAAAAAGCACATTTTCATCGCATATTTTTCTTAAAACCTTCCATAGTATCTCATGATTTCTTGATGGTGAAAAAGTACCTATATGNGCAATCGTAAAATTAGAATCTAATTCTAAAGAACTATTAATTGGAAAATCTTCTGGGTCATATCCGTTTTCTAATACTTGTACCTCATTTGAACCTAAAGNTAGTAACTCTGTTTTTAGCTGATTTCCTATAGTTAAAACCATATCAGCATTTTTAAGGACAGCACCTTCTAAAGATTTGTGCTTTTTATCTGCCCATTTTGAAAGTCTTAGATCCTTATAAAAATCAATATTTGTCCATGGATCTCTAAAATCAGCTAACCAACTAATTTTAAATCTTTTTTGTAATTCCATTGCTATTAAATGAGTGGAATGTGGAGGACCTGATGATATTATTATATCAACTGGATGATNAATTAAATAGTTAGTCAGGTATTTTATAGAGGGTTTTATCCAAAATTTTCTTGCATCTGGAATAAATAAATTTCCTCTTATCCAAATACTAATATTTTCTAGAAACTTNATTCTTTTTTTCTGGGTTAAAAAACTGCTATTTATTTTTTCTTTTTTTTTCCTACCAGTAAAAATTTTATATAAACTGTATGGTTCCCATATTTTAGTTTTTAAAATTTTGGTTTGAGTTGATACATCTTTATTTAAAGAATCGTCTATTACAGGATATTCACCATTTTCTACAGTATACACAATTGGTTTATAATTGTAATTTGGCAAATATTTTACAAACTTCAACCACCTTTGCACACCTGCTCCCCCGCTTGGTGGCCAATAATAAGTAATGACCAAAACTTTTTTCATATTTCAGGAAATTCTCTTCCTTTAATTTTAAAGAATAGCACCATAAAAAGTAAAAGGATAATTACCAAAGAACTTGAGAATGAAATAATTGAAGCTGTATTATAAATTGGTAAATCGTACTTAAAAGTAATTTTATGTGTGCCAGGACTAACTTTTAAGGCTCTCAAAACATAATTAGCCCTAATGTGAGAAGTTTCAACATCATCTATAAAGGCTTTCCAACCCTTATCATAGAAAATTTCTGAAAAAACAATCAATTCCTCTTTTTTAGCTTCAATTATATAATCAATCTGATTAGCTTTATAATTTTGCATAGACACTACTGATTCTCCTGAAGTTGAAATATCTCCTAAAACCTTCCTATACTTTTCATCAATAACAACAGAAAATTTAGGGTTGAATAAAGAATCTCCTANNGNTAAAATTTCCTCATCAGGACTGGAAACCCATTTTATNTTTTGAACAGTCCATGCATTTCCAAGTGTAAATGGATTTTTTAAAACTCCTGGAGTTTGGTTATTAACTATTTTATTTAAATCAACAATTCCATTTCCGTCTAAATTGAAAATAAAATATTTGACGTTTAACATATTGAAAAAATTATTTGTCTTCAGTAGACTAAACTGATTGCTTTTCAAACAACTGTTTATAGCATTGTATTCCTTTTGAAAATAAAAGTCTATTAACTCTTGTACTCTTTTAACTTTAACAGCAGAATATCCTCCAATAGATTTGTGAAGAAAGGATGTTCTAGCAGTATTAAGAGGATTACCCATTTCTAAAACTCTATAGTTAGTATTGAAATTCAGTTCTTTAAATGATTCAATATTTGCAATTCTATTTCTGTAATCACTATCCTCATATTCGTTTAAAACATCTCTCATTCTATTTTGGATATTAGATCTGAGACTATTGTTTTCTGAAATTTCATAATCTCTAATAGCAATATCAGCTGGTCTTGGAGCGTGAGGAAATATTTTAATGTCTTGATCTTGCCAATGCTTTAAACCACTTTGTCTTGTGAGCTGCTGTTCTAGACTAGAATACTCATTGTTATGTAAATACCTTTTACTAACTCCCCACATGTCAATAAATACTACTAATCCAACAGCTATTAAGAGCACTGGCTTAGAAATTTTACTCTTAATAAAAAGAAAAAGAGTTCCAATTATAATTAAAATTATTACTAAAGATCTTAAGACATCTTGAGATAAAATAGTTTTTCTAAAGTCTATTAATTCCTCAATATAGTTAGAAGTTTGAGGATCCATNATAGTTAATTGGTTAATGATTTGTTTTTCAGATGATGCTATGAAGTTTAAGAATAAATCTGGAACAATAATAAAACTTAAAAAGAAAANAATAATACTAGCTGAGAGAATATAAAATAACTTAAGACTATTTATTTTATTAAATNTAAGNTTTACTTCATTAGAAAGGAAGTTTTTGTTTTCTATAAATTGAAATAACCATAAAATTCCAATCATAGGTACTATAAGTTCAGCAATAACCAAAATCATAGTAACAGATCTAAACTTAGAATATCCAGGGAAAAAATCTGCAAATAAATTAGTTAAGAACATCCAATTATGTCCCCATGATAAAAATATAGCCAATAAAAGAACTATTAATAAGGGCCATTTNATTCTATCTCTTAGAAAAAATAAACCAAATATAAATAATAAGAAAACTGATGCTCCAATGTATACTGGTCCAGCAGTAGAAGGCTGATTACCCCAATAAGTATTTATAGTCCATCCCTTTTGGTAAGCATTNTTGATGAAATTTTTAAANCCATTACTAACTTCNGAATTTTCCATTAAATTTTCTTCTAATAAATAAGCACCAGATCCTCCACCTTTGGCATTTGGNATAACTAAGTTTANAGTCTCTCCAATTCCATAACTCCAATTAGTCATATAATCAATATTCAATCCATTTGAAACTGTTTTATCTTCTCCAATTAAATTAGATGATAATTCTGANGGACCTCTTTGAGAGTCTTGTAAATAATCATAAGTCATGAAAAGATTACCAGAATTACATAAAACTGACAATAAACCTGCAGTGGCTAGTAGACNCGTAATTTTGAAGAAAGAAAGTAGTTTTTTTGTTTTATAATACTTGATCAATTCAAAAAAACCTAATGATATAAGTATCAAGAATGTGTAGTAAGTTATCTGAACATGATTAGATCTTAATTCTAAACCTAGAAACAAAGCAAAAAATATGGCTCCAATAATGGCTTTATTTCTATAAGAATAGATAAATGCTCCAACAATCATGGGCATAAAAGCCATAGCCATTATTTTAGAATTATGTCCTACAGANAGACTAATAAAAAAGAAAGAACTAAGACCAAACATTAACGAGCCTAATAGAGAAACCCATGGTTTAATGCTTAGACAAANACAAAGAATATAAAATCCAAGTAGGTATAAAAAAAGTACACTAATAGGGTGAGGTGTTAGTAATGTGATTATTTTTTGAACATAGCTTAAAAGGTTAGATTTATGAACTACTGAAACTTGTGTGGCGGGCATTCCTCCAAACATAGAATTTGTCCATAGTGGCTCTTCATCATATTCAGCTCTATGATCTTTTATTTCTTTGGCAACACCTTTATGATTATCAATATCATCTTGTTTTAAAGAAAGGCCTTCTAAAACTGGAGATAAATAAAAAATTGAAATAATAAGAAAAAATAATACAGCAACAATATGAGGATAATTATTTTTTAANATAGAGTTCATAAAGAAATATTTATACCCAAATATAATAAGCTTATGCTGATAAAATAAACTTTATAGAAATTTAAATCTACTTACTCAAATAGAGGTTTCTTTCGGAATAGATCTTTCTAAAGAATGGATCTTTTAGATCTTTAATAAATTTAATTGCCTCACCTGTAGATTTCATTTCTGGACCTAACTCTTTATTAACATTAGGAAATTTTCCAAATGAAAAAACTGGTATTTTTATAGCGTAACCATTTTTTTCAGGGTTAAAATCAAAATCTTTAACCTTCTTTTTACCCATCATTACTTTAGCGGCATAGTTTACATAAGGTTCATTAAATGCTTTTGCAATGAAAGGGACTGTTCTAGAAGCTCTTGGATTAGCTTCAATAATATATACAACATCATCTTTAATAGCAAATTGAATATTTATCAATCCAACTGTTTTTAAAGCTTTTGCAATAGTATGAGTATACTCTTCAATCTGTTGAATAATAAAGTCTCCTAAATTATAGGGAGGTAAAACCGCATAGGAGTCACCCGAATGAATTCCTGCAGGTTCAATATGCTGCATAATTCCAATAATCTTAACATCTTCACCATCACAAATAGCATCTGCTTCAGCTTCAATAGCACCATCTAAAAAATGGTCTAATAAAATTTGATTATCAGGCATATCTTTTAATATATCAACAACATGATGCTCTAAGTCTTCTTCGTTTATGACAATTTTCATTTTCATACCACCTAGTACATAACTTGGTCGAACTAAAAGTGGAAAACCTAAATCTTTAGAGATTTCTAAAGCTTGTTCTGCAGATTCAACAACTCCAAATTTAGGATAGGGTATATTATTATCTTTCAAAAGATTTGAAAAACTTCCTCTATCTTCAGCTAAATCTAATGCCTTAAATGAAGTACCAATAACTTTAATTCCGTATCTATCTAGTTTTTCTGCCAATTTAAGAGCAGTTTGTCCTCCTAATTGAACTATTACACCATCCGGTTTTTCATGTAATATTATATCGTAAATATGTTCCCAAAAAACAGGTTCAAAATATAACTTATCTGCAGTGTCAAAATCTGTAGAAACAGTTTCAGGATTACAATTTATCATTATNGTTTCGTAACCACATTCTTTTGCAGCTAGTACACCATGAACACAACAATAATCAAATTCNATACCTTGACCTATTCTATTAGGACCTGATCCTAAAACAACAATTTTGGGCTTTTTAGAAACTATGGATTCATTTTCTTGTTCGAAAGTTGAATAAAAATATGGTGTTTCTGCTCTAAATTCAGCAGCACAAGTATCAACTAATTTATAAACTCTTTTTATTCCTANTTCCTGTCTCTTGTTAAAGACTTCACTTTCAAGACTGCCAAATAAATGACCTAATTGTCTATCTGCATATCCCTTTTGCTTAGCTTCAAATAATAGTTCANATGNTATAGAATTAATATCAAATTTTTGTAATTTATTTTCTAAATCAATAAGGTCTTTTATTTGTCTTAAGAACCAGTCATCAATTCTTGTTTTTTGTTGAATTTTTTTAAATGGTATTCCTAGCTTTATCGCGTCATAAATATGAAAAAGCCTATTCCAACTNGGGAACTCCAGACTTTTTAAAATTTGATCTTGATTAGTAAGTTCTTTTCCATCAGCTCCCAGACCGTTTCTATTTATTTCAAGAGACTGACATGCTTTTTGTAGAGCTTCTTGAAAAGATCTTCCAATTCCCATCACCTCACCAACAGATTTCATTTGAAGTCCTAACTTTCTATCAGATCCTTTAAACTTATTGAAGTTCCATCTAGGTATTTTTACAATGACATAATCTAATGTCGGTTCGAAAAATGCAGATGTTGACTTAGTTATTTGATTATCTAGTTCATCTAATGTATAACCTATAGCAAGTTTGGCTGCAATTTTAGCAATAGGATATCCTGTTGCTTTTGATGCTAAAGCTGAAGAGCGACTTACCCTTGGATTTATTTCAATAGCAATAATTTCTTCTTTTTCATCGTCACTAACAGCAAATTGAACATTACAACCTCCAGCAAAGTCTCCAATTGCTCTCATCATCTTGATNGCCATATCACGCATTTTTTGATAAGTTTTATCACTTAGAGTCATTGCTGGAGCAACAGTNATNGAATCTCCAGTGTGAATTCCCATTGGATCCATGTTTTCAATAGAACAAATGATGGTAACATTATCGTTCTTATCTCTTAAAAGTTCCAATTCGAACTCTTTCCATCCAACAACTGCTTTATCAATCATTACTTCATGTATAGGGGAAGCATGAAGTCCTCTATTTAAAAGTNTTTCAAAATCATTTTCATTGTGAACAAATGATGCTCCAGAACCTCCCAATGTATATGAGGGTCTAATACAAAGNGGNAAACCATATTTTTGTGCAATTTNTTTGCCTTGAAGAAAAGATTTAGCTATTGACTGAGGAGCCATAGGAATGCCAATTTTATCCATTAGCTTTCTAAATGCTTGTCTATTTTCAGTAATTTCTATTGCATCAATATCTACACCTATAATTTCAACATTATGCTCTTCCCAAATTCCAATTTCATTACACTTAATACATAGATTTAATGCTGTTTGTCCTCCCATTGTTGGAAGAACTGCATCTATAGAATGTTTTTGTAATATTTCTTCGATGGATTCAACTTCTAGTGGAAGTAAATAAATATTATCTGCAATAACTTTATCAGTCATTATTGTTGCAGGATTGGAATTAATCAAAGTTACTTCTATTCCTTCTTCTCTAAGAGATCTTGAGGCTTGAGAACCAGAATAATCAAACTCACAAGCTTGACCAATAACAATAGGTCCACTACCTATAATAAGAATAGATTTTATTGATGAATCTTTAGGCATATATTAAGTTTGACGACGAAAATAAGTAAAAGAGAGATAAAAGAATTGCGTTGTTAATAAAAAGGCAAAAAAAAACCTCCTAATTAGGAGGTTTTAAAAAANTGGCGACGACATACTCTTCCAGGTATTACCCTAGTACCATCTGCGCTATTAGGCTTAACTTCTCTGTTCGGAATGGGAAGAGGTGGACCCTAATGCAATAGTCACCGTAGCGTTAAATATCATAGTATTTCAAAAAAATATAATAATCATAAAGTACAAAACAAAGTGTCATTATTAAAAGCTTACAGGTAATTAGTACTACTCGGCTTTGCCATCACTGACTTTACACCTGTAGCCTATCAACGTTATCGTCTTTAACGACCTTTAAAAGAGATCTCATCTTGAGATGTGTTTCGCGCTTAGATGCTTTCAGCGCTTATCACGTCCGAACATAGCTACCCTGCGATGCAGCTAGCGCCACAACAGGTACACTAGAGGTTCGTCCAACCCGGTCCTCTCGTACTAGGGTCAGGTTCCCTCAAATCTCTAACGCCCACAACAGATAGGGACCGAACTGTCTCGCGACGTTCTGAACCCAGCTCGCGTGCCACTTTAATGGGCGAACAGCCCAACCCTTGGGACCT
>NYYE01000062.1 GCA_002686655.1 Crocinitomicaceae bacterium
TAGTGCTCATAAGATGTCAAGTCTTTAATTTTTGCAACCAAATTATTAGCGTCTAAATTATCTAATTCTTCTTTATTTAACTTATGTTTAATAGGAGAGTTGTCTCCATACTGACCATAATTAAGAAGACCTCCATAGAGAATAGATCTTTTATTCAATTTTGCATCTTCTCTTTCTTTTAATTTATCTAAAATCGTATTTTCTAGTGCTATTTTATCTGGTTGAACATTGGCAAGTATGTGTTCAAATAGTTGAATACCTTCTTCAATAGATTCATCTAAACCAGAGAGTGTTACATATACTCTTTCTTGAGCAGCGTATACATCATAATATAATCCCAATTTAAATAGTTCTAATTGCAGTTCATTAGCTGAATATTTATCAGTTCCCAAATATTCTAAATACTCCACTGCCATAGCCATCTCTTTATCACTAAAGGCACCCATTTCTAAAATATAGTTCAGACTAAAAGTCTCATTACTTTTATTTTCTACGTGATATAATTTAACTCCAGATTCTAAAGAATCAATTTTTATTTCTTTACTGTAATCATCATATATAGGATCAAGTCTAGAGGAGACATTCGAATAAAAGTTTTTTGCAAATAATGAAGAAGTATCTCTATTTAGTGGAACTTGAGTAATTTCAGGTTTTTCAACTTTAGGACTATTTCTTTCGCCATTTTTTTTGTAAACAACCACATAATTATTTCTAAAATATTTGTTAGCAAAGTCAATGATATCTTGTTTAGTTACTTTATTTAATTTTTCCTTCGTATTTACTACATCAGACCATTTTTGACCCAGAATAAAAGCATCTGTCATAATACTTGCTCTTACTCTGTTATAAAGAAGACCTTCTTGCTCTCTTAATTTAAAATTCTTAATTACTGCTTTTAACATCCATTCTTCAAAATCTCCAGATTTTATTTTTTCAATTTCAGCTAATAATAAATTTTTTACATCATCTAAAGTTTGACCCTTTCTCGGAACACCCTCTAACTGGAATACAGTATAATCTTTCATGACATCTGAATAACAGTAGGCATTTAATACTTTTTGGGCCTTAATTAAATTTAAATCAATTAATCCAGCTTGACCATTACTTAGTAANCCATCAAAAAGATCTAACATATAAATATCTTCACTGTTTATTCCAGGTAATCTGTATCCAATATTCACCCATGCAGTATTGGTTCCAGTAACTGTTACATATTCTGGTTCTGTAATTTCGTCTTCTATGGCAGGTTCAAATACTGGTACTTCTTTAGCTTCAAAAGAACCAAAATATTGCTTAATTAAATCTATGGTCATATCAGGGTTTATATCTCCAGAAAGAATTATAGCCATATTATTTGGAACATACCAATCATTAAAATATTGATGTATTTTCTCCATAGATGGATTTTTTAAGTGTTCTCCAGTACCAATGGTTGTTTGAGTACCATATGTATGTTTTTTGAATAGTTTCGCACTCATTGTTTCGTACGCAAGCCAATAATCGTTGTCTTTTCCTCTATTGTACTCTTCATAAACTGCTTCTAATTCAGTGTGAAAAAGTCTCAATACTAATTCGCTAAATCTTTCAGACTCTATAGATAGCCATTTTTCAAATTCATTGGATGGAATTTCATTGATATAGACCGTTCTTTCGCTAGATGTATAAGCATTGGTTCCTTTAGCTCCTATNGAACTAATCATTTTATCATATTCATTCGGCACTGCATATTGTGCNGCTAGACCAGATAAACTGTCAATTTTTCTGTAAATAGCTTTTCTTTCATTTTCATCAGATGTGTTTCTTCTTTTTTCATAAAGATTAGAAATTTCACTTAGAATNANTTTTTCTTTTTNCCAGTTAATTGTAGCTATTTTAGAAGTTCCTTTAAAAACCATATGTTCTAAATAATGAGCCAATCCAGTAGCATCTGAAGGGTCTTGTTTACTTCCTGTATTCACTGCTATATTGGTTTGAATTCTAGGTTCATCTTTATTGATAGACATGTATATTTTTAATCCATTATCAAGTGTATATATTAGCGTATTAGTAATATCATTATCTGCAGTTTCATATTTGTATTTATAGGCTGCTTGTGAATTACTATTTTCATTACAAGAATAGAAAAATGCAATACCAATAATAAAGGCAAGTAATTTAGTTTTCATATTGAATTGAATTTTGGTTTAATTGAAAAATCTTTCAATTTAGTAGGTTTAATTGAAATTCGTTTAAAGATTTTAATATTTTAAATGATTGATTAGCCCATTCAGGATTAGAATTTTCTTCAGGAATTACAATAGTTCTCATATTGGCATTGAGTCCAGCCAACATCCCAGCTTTTGAATCTTCTAAAACCAAACATTTCTTAGGATTAAGTTTCATCATTTTAGCTGTAGATAAAAATACAGCAGGATGAGGTTTACCAGCAATTTCATTTTCTGCAGAATGAATGATTTTAAAATACTTTTTGATTTTTAAAGTTTCTATTGTAGTATTTATTAAACTCATAGATGATGAAGAGGCAAGTGCTATTGGGATTTGAACATCATTTAAAAGCTTTAAAGAATTCAAAACACCTGGTAGTATTTCGCCTTTAGTTTTAATAAGATGAATCATTTTTTCTTCAATAGAGCTGATTACATCTTCTTGAGTAGAACTATTCCATTTTAATTTTTTCCACCAAAAGTTAACAACTTCATCTATCCTCATTCCTGTTGTTTGAGCACACATTTCAACTGTAAAGTCGAAACCAATTTCTTTGAAACTTTCTATCTCTGCAATTTTCCAAAGAGGTTCTGAGTTAATTATTAACCCATCCATATCATAAATAACCCCTTTTATCTGACTATTCATTTACCAAGAAACGGATATCTGTAATCTGTAGCTGGAACTAATGCCTCTTTGATAGTTCTTGGCGAAACCCATCTTAATAAATTAAGGTAGGAACCTGCTTTATCATTAGTTCCTGATCCTCTAGCACCACCAAATGGTTGTTGACCAACAACAGCTCCNGTTGGTTTGTCATTTATGTAAAAATTACCAGCCGAATTTTCTAGTTTTTTCATTGCATATTCAAGTGCATACCTATCTTGACTGTAAACAGCTCCTGTTAAAGCATAATCGGAAGTGTCATCTACAGTTTCTAAAATAGTTTCAAAATCCTTATCATCATATACAAATATTGTAACTACAGGCCCAAATATTTCCTCACACATTGTCTTAAAGTTTGCATTTGTAGTTTTAATTACTGTTGGCTCTATAAAATATCCTTTTGACTTATCATAATTACCTCCAACAATAATTTCTGCATCTGTAGCATTTTTTGCAAATTCTATATATTCAGCTATTCTATCAAACGATATTTCTGAAATAACAGCATTTATAAAATTTTGGGGATCACCAGTAGTTCCCATTTTAAACGAATTAACATCTTCAATTACCTTGCTCAAAATACTGCTAGATAAGGACTTAGGCAAGTAAACTCTTGATGCTGCTGAACATTTTTGCCCTTGAAATTCAAATGCACCTCTTGCTATTCCAGCAGCAACAGCCATCGGATTTGCAGATGAATGTGCAACAATAAAATCTTTTCCTCCAGTTTCACCTACAATTCTAGGATAAGATTTATACTTATTTATATTAGAGCCAATAGTTGACCATAGATGCTTGAAAACTGCAGTTGATCCNGTAAAATGAAGTCCACCAAAATCTTTATGATTGAANACAACATCACCGGCTGTTGGTCCATCAGCAACTACCATATTAATTACTCCATCTGGAAGACCAGCTTCCTTAAATAATTTTATTATCACTTGAGCTGAATACATTTGCGCTTCAGCAGGCTTCCAAACAACAACATTACCCATCATTGCTGGTGCAGCACAAAGATTGGCTGCAATAGCAGTAAAGTTAAATGGAGTAATAGCAAATACAAAACCTTCTAGTGGTCTATACTCCAACCTATTGATGATGCCATCAGCAGATTCAGGCTGCTCAGCATAAATTTGTTGCATGTAAGCTACATTAAATCTCAAAAAATCTATTAATTCGCATGCTGCATCTATTTCTGCTTGAAAAACATTTTTAGATTGGCATAACATTGTAGCAGCATTCATTTCATCTCTGTATGGGCCAGCTAACAAATCAGCTGCTTTTAAGAAAATAGTTGCTCTATTTTCCCAAGACATATTAGTCCAGTTATTTTTGGCTTCCATAGCACAATTAATTGCTTTTTCAACATGAGAAGCATTTCCCATACTAAACTCACCAATTTGGTGTTGGTGATCATGGGGAGGGTTTATTGGAAGTTTTGTATTTGTAGTTATTTCATCTTTTCCAATGTANAGAGGNACATGAATAGGTTTTTGNTNATACATCTCCTCATATTTNTTTAGTAAGTTTTCTAATTCCTTAGAATTAGGTTCATAATTTCTAACCAATTCATTTTCTGGATAGGGCATTTGATAAAAACCTTTGGACATATTTTTTGATTTTAGTTTATGCGAATTTAAAATTTAAATATGATTAATTTAAGTTGGTTGTTGAAATTAAATTATTTTAGAGAACTTACTTTTTTTATGTATACACCATTTTTAGCAAATACAACTAAATATCCATTTGGAATAGAAATAGACAAATCAGAAGGTATTTTTATATACGATAAAAATGGTAAAAAATATTTTGATTTAATTGCTGGAATTGCAGTTTCTAACTTTGGACATCAGCATCCTCATATTATTAAAGCAATTAAAAAGCAAATAGATAAACATCTTCATGTGATGGTATTTGGTGAATACAGTCAGGAAATCCAAAACAAGTTAGCTATCGAATTTTCTAAATTATTACCAGAAAACTTAAACTGTTTATATGTTGTTAACTCTGGAACTGAAGCAAATGAAGCTGCTTTGAAACTAGCTAAAAGAGCTACTAAAAGATCTCGAATTGTTGCTTTCAAGGGAGCTTATCATGGTTCTACTCATGGTTCCTTAAGTGTTTCTGGAAATGAAGAGAAAAAATCTGCTTTTAGACCACTGTTACCAGATGTTTTTCATTTACCTTTTAATGATTTAGATGCATTAGATTTTATTGACAAAAGAGTTGCAGGTGTAATCATTGAACCTATTCAAGGTGATGCTGGTGTAAGAATTCCTTCTAAAAAATTTCTTAAAAAATTAAGAAAAATCTGTAATGAAAATTGTAATTTACTTATAATGGATGAAATCCAGACCGGTATGGGAAGAACAGGTAAATTATTCGCATTTGAACATTATGAAGTCATTCCGGATATACTTACTGTTGGAAAAGCTTTTGGTGGGGGAATGCCTATAGGTGGACTAGTTACCAGTCAAAAGCTTATGTCTCTCTTTAATAATAATCCAACCCTAGGACATATTACAACTTTTGGTGGTCATCCTCTTTCATGTGCAGGAGCTTTAGCAAGTATTGAGTTATTATTAAAAGAAAATTTATTAGCTGATGTTGAAGAAAAAGGAAAGCTATTTGAGAAGTTGTTAAATCACTCCTCCATTGTTGAAATTAGAAGAATTGGTCTTTTTTTTGCTATTGAAATGAAAGATAAAGAAACTGTTCATAAGGTTGTGGAAGGTTGCAAAGAATTTGGTGTATTAAGTTTTTGGTTTCTATCATGTCCTGAAAGTTTTAGAATAGCACCACCGTTAAATATTTCATATTCTGAAATTAGAGAATCTTGTAAAATCATTAAAAATGTAATGGACAGTTTATAGTACTTTATTTCAAACTTTTAAACCTTATTAGTCAGTAATTTTTTTTTACATACTCTTTTATTTTTTTAATCTTTTTAAAGGTAATTCTCAATTAATATATACAAAAGCTAATGATATTACTCTTGAAATTTTATGATTTAATTTTCTAAGTGCTGATTCATTAATTGAAATTTCAGAAAAAGATTTTAAGAATGATTATTTATGGATTCAATTAAAACTATTGTTGGTGGGTTTTAATTTCTGGAAATGACACATAAAAAGTTAGAGAATTATTTCAATTTAATGCTAAAAATAATATTCAAAAAATTTAATTTATTTATACTATGAATTAAAGGCTATGATAAAAACCAAATTACTTAAACAAGTTATACTAGAAAAAAACAAAAAGCCATACAATTAATCAATAAGAACCCACAATTAATATTGAATCAATCAAGTTATTTTAAAAATTTATTTAATGAGTTAAAATTTTAAATTAACTCTTTTTTAATAACTGAAACTAACTTTTCAATATCTTCTTCGTTGTTAAATACATTTATAGAAACTCTAATATTGGATCCCCTAAGTGATACATAGATTTTTTCATTATCTAATCTATTTTTCAGATTTAAAGGGTCTATTTCGCAAGGAAGACCT
>NYYE01000063.1 GCA_002686655.1 Crocinitomicaceae bacterium
TTTTGTATTTGTAGTTATTTCATCTTTTCCAATGTAAAGAGGGACATGAATAGGTTTTTGGTTATACATCTCCTCATATTTGTTTAGTAAGTTTTCTAATTCCTTAGAATTAGGTTCATAATTTCTAACCAATTCATTTTCTGGATAGGGCATTTGATAAAAACCTTTGGACATATTTTTTGATTTTAGTTTATGCGAATTTAAAATTTAAATATGATTAATTTAAGTTGGTTGTTGAAATTAAATTATTTTAGAGAACTTACTTTTTTATGTATACACCATTTTTAGCAAATACAACTAAATATCCATTTGGAATAGAAATAGACAAATCAGAAGGTATTTTTATATACGATAAAAATGGTAAAAAATATTTTGACTTAATTGCTGGAATTGCAGTTTCTAACTTTGGACATCAGCATCCTCATATTATTAAAGCAATTAAAAAGCAAATAGATAAACATCTTCATGTGATGGTATTTGGTGAATACAGTCAGGAAATCCAAAACAAGTTAGCTATCGAATTTTCTAAATTATTACCAGAAAACTTAAACTGTTTATATGTTGTTAACTCTGGAACAGAAGCAAATGAAGCTGCTTTGAAACTAGCTAAAAGAGCTACTAAAAGATCTCGAATTGTTGCTTTCAAGGGAGCTTATCATGGTTCTACTCATGGTTCTTTAAGTGTTTCTGGAAATGAAGAGAAAAAATCTGCTTTTAGACCACTGTTACCAGATGTTTTTCATTTACCTTTTAATGATTTAGATGCATTAGATTTTATTGACAAAAGAGTTGCTGGTGTAATCATTGAACCTATTCAAGGTGATGCTGGTGTAAGAATTCCTTCTAAAAAATTTCTTAAAAAATTAAGAAAAATCTGTAATGAAAATTGTAATTTACTTATAATGGATGAAATCCAGACCGGTATGGGAAGAACAGGTAAATTATTCGCATTTGAACATTATGAAGTCATTCCGGATATACTTACTGTTGGAAAAGCTTTTGGTGGGGGAATGCCTATAGGTGGACTAGTTACCAGTCAAAAGCTTATGTCTCTCTTTAATAATAATCCAACCCTAGGACATATTACAACTTTTGGTGGTCATCCTCTTTCATGTGCAGGAGCTTTAGCAAGTATTGAGTTATTATTAAAAGAAAATTTATTAGCTGATGTTGAAGAAAAAGGAAAGCTATTTGAGAAGTTGTTAAATCACTCCTCCATTGTTGAAATTAGAAGAATTGGTCTTTTTTTTGCTATTGAAATGAAAGATAAAGAAACTGTTCATAAGGTTGTGGAAGGTTGCAAAGAATTTGGTGTATTAAGTTTTTGGTTTCTATCATGTCCTGAAAGTTTTAGAATAGCACCACCGTTAAATATTTCATATTCTGAAATTAGAGAATCTTGTAAAATTATTAAAAATGTAATGGACAGTTTATAGTACTTTATTTCAAACTTTTAAACCTTATTAGTCAGTAACTCTTTTTTAATAACTGAAACTAACTTTTCAATATCTTCTTCATTGTTAAATACATTTATAGAAACTCTAATATAGGTTCCTCTAAGTGAAACATAAATATTTTCATTATCTAATCTATTTTTAAGCTTTAATGGGTTTATTTCCTTAGGAAGTCCTAATGAAAATAAATGAGGGTTAAAATATTTTTTGGTTTCAAAAGAAAAATTTAAAGGATTTAATTTTTTTAATAGACTTTTAGCAAGTTGATTACAGTAATTCTCAATATTTATTACTTCCCATTTGTTTATTTGTTTTAACCCTGTAAGCATTATTGGAGAGAGAATAAAGTTGGTAGTTTGACCTACATTGTATCTGCCAGCCATGGACTTATAATTTATATCATAGTCAGTTAAGTTACTGAAATCAGCTGCATTAGATCTATTCATCCAAGATTCTTCAATTGGAGTTCCGTTTTTAAATTTACCTGAAAAATATCCTAAAGCCATAGAGTAGGGGCCAAATAGCCATTTGTAACCTGCACAAATCAAAGCGTCAATGTGAAGTTCTTTAACATTCATNGAAGAAGCTCCAACGGATTGAGTTCCATCAACTATAAAATATGCACCAACTTCTTTGCATTTTATACCTATTTCTTTTAAGTCAAACTTTGTTCCATTCATCCAATGAATGGAAGACATCATTACTAAATTGGTATCGTAGTTAATAGCATCAATAATTTTTTTATTCCAATCTTCTGCAGAAAGATTGTCTCTATTAATTACTTTTAATTCCGCCTTGTTCTTATTACACCATTTTTTGATGGCAAAATATCCACTTGGAAATTCATTTTCTANAGTTAAGGCATTTTTTCTATTTAATTTGATGTTGTTAAAAACATTAGCAAACCCATAGGATGTGGATGGTAGAATTGCTATTTCATTTGATTGAGCCCCAATAATTGTCGAAAATTCTTTCCTAATTTCATCAGTAATCTCAAAGTAGTTATTTGCTTTTAATTTAAATGGGTTTCTCTCNNTTATAAGTGCNTTGATGGNAGCTTTTTCAGCCTCTTTTAAAAGTGGAGCTTTATAGGCACAATTTAGATAAGTTGCTTCAGAATCTAGATTAAATAAGTCTTTTTGACATTTTAACATAATCTAAAATTATCACTTTAAAAAAAATCTANTATTAAATTTTTAACATTTGTTAATAACATTGTTTTTTTAATAAATAATATTAATTTTTCTTTGATAAGATAATTTATATTGATTAAATTAGTGTATTATATACAATAACTTTTAATTAACAATTAACTTAAATTACAATATGAAAAAAATATACACTTTAATTTTCACGATTTTAACTCTGAGTTTTAATGCTCAGATTGAAGGATCTTGGAGTCTAAATCCTGCTGCTGGTGCTTTAGGAGTTGGTCCTGATTCAGCAAATACCTCATGGTGGGCAATAGGCGCTGGAGATGTTGCTACAAGAGCTTGTCTTTTTGACGATTCTATCGTTTTTAATTCAAATGGTACTTATGATCATTATATGGATGGTTCAACTTGGTTAGAGTCTTGGCAAGCAGGTTCACCACCTGAAGGTTGTGGTACTCCAATCGCTCCACATGATGGTGGCTCTCATACCTACACCTATGCTAATGGAGTTTTAACTGTTAGTGGACCTGGAGCACATGTTGGATTAGCTAAAGTTCACAATAATGGAGAAGATGGTGCTCCAGTAAATGATCAAATTACCTACCATGTTACTTTTTCAGGTGCAAGTTCTGAAATAATGACTATTGATATTAGTTTTCCAAATGCAGGAGGTACTAATGGATTAGGATGGTGGAGATATGTTTATTTAAAAAATGGTGCAGCACCACCACCACCGCCACCATCTTATACAGTTACATTCAATGTTCATACTGATTTAATTGCTGGTAATGTTTCTGCTGATGGTATTTATATCGGCGGCGGTTTTGTAGGCGGAAATGATGCATTGTTATTAGATGATTCTGATGGAGACGGTGTTTGGTCTGGTAGTACAAGTTTAGATGCTGCAGGTGGTCACTTTACTATCTTAAATGGAAATTGTTCAGATTGGTCATGTAAAGAAGATATTTCTGGACAGCCATGTGCAGATGCTGGAAACTACAATGATAGAAACAATTTATTAGGTGGATTCTCTCAAGACACTACTTTAAATTTACAATTTGGTTCTTGTACAGATCCTACAAATGTGAATCAAATTGAATCTAATTTTTCTATTTATCCAAACCCTTCTAACGGAATTATTAATGTTCAAGCAGCAGAAAAAATAAACACTGTAAACGTTTATAATATGATTGGTAATTTAGTTATGGTTAGAAATATTTCTAATACTCAAACTACTTTAGATATTGAAAAATTAACTAATGGAATTTATTTTATTGAAATTAACTTTGATAATGGTTCCATTATAAACTCTAAGATTATTAAGAAATAATTTCACAATTCTTATTCAACTAAACCCGCCTAAGTGCGGGTTTTTTTATTTTTAATAAATTTGTTAAGTAAAATATACCATTATACAGAATAAAATTTATTGAAATGAAAAAATTATTTTCACTATTAATTATAACCATAACTTTAGTATTTAATGCCCAAGTAGAAGGTACTTGGAGGTTAGCTCAAATTCCTGGTGCATTAGCGGTTGGGCCTACACAAACAGATTATTCATGGTGGTCAAGTTCTTCAACTGACATAAACTCAAGAGCCTGTTTATTCGATGATTCTATAACTTTTGATGCTAATGGGAATTTTATTCATTATATGGATGGAAATACTTGGTTGGAACCTTTTCAAGGTGTAACTTCGGAACAATGTGGAAATCCTGTTGCTCCTCACGATGGTTCTGGCCCATATACATTTGTTTATACTAATAATCAGCTAACTGTTAACGGAATTGGTGCTCATATTGGTCTTGCAAAAGTTGTTAATCTAGGAGAAATTAGTACAGGATCACCTGTTCCATCTTCAATAACTTATGAAATTACCATGTCTTCTGATGGTGATACAATGACTGTCGAAATAGATTATGCTACTGGTTGGTGGAAATTTGTTTATCAAAAAACAAGTCTTTCTGTTGCTCCTCCACCTTCAAATTATAATGTAACATTTAACGTATCTACAGATTTAATTACTGGTAATGTTTCTGCAGATGGTATATTTGTTGGTGGTGGATTTGTGGGAGGACATGATGCTTTGCCCTTAGATGATTCAGATGGAGACGGTATATGGTCAGGTACTGTAAGTTTACCAGAATCAGGTGGCCATTTTACCATATTAAATGGTAACTGCTCAGACTGGTCTTGTAAAGAAGATATTTCTGGACAACCATGTGCAGATCCAGGCAACTACAATGATAGAAACCATTTATTAGGTGGGTTTACTCAGGATACTACTTTAAATTTACAATTTGGTTCATGTACAGACCCTACAAATGTTAGTCAAATGAAAGATGTTTTTTCTATTTACCCAAACCCATCTAGCGGAATTATTAACATACATTCGGGAAAGAAAATAAAATCTTTAAATATTTACAATTTGATTGGAAACTTAGTTATGGTTAGTAACATTTCTGAAAATAATCATAAATTAAACATTGACTATTTGAACGAAGGAATATATTTTGTAGAAATTAAATTATATGATGGTTCTCTTATAAAATCTAGATTTATTAAGAAATAAATTTGTTATTAAAAATAAAAAACCCGCTCTAATGCGGGTTTTTTTTAACTTCTATTTTATAAAACTTTTAGTAAAAGTAAATGAATTTACACTAGTTCACTTTCATTAAAATGAAAATTTGACTCTATTTCTGCATTCTCATCTGAATCTGAACCGTGAACAGCATTTCTTCCTTTTGATTCAGCATATTTTTTTCTAATAGTTCCAGCTGCTGCCTCAGCAGGGTCAGTAGAACCAATTAATGCTCTAAAATCAGCTACAGCGTTTTCTTTCTCAAGTACTGCTGCAACTATAGGGCCGGATGTCATATATTCAACAAGTTCTCCATAAAAAGGTCTTTCTTTATGAACTTCATAAAATTCTTGAGCTTGATCTTTTGATAGTTGAGTAAGCTTCATAGCTTTTATAGTAAATCCTGCATCAGAAATCATTTGAGTTATATTTCCAATATTGTTTGATTCTACTGCATCTGGCTTAATCATGGTGAAGGTTCTATTTCCTGACATTTTTATTTATTTTTAAGTTGCAAATATAATTTTTTGTTTTAAAATTTTATTTATTATGAAGTATGGTCATATATTATTTTCCAGACTTTGTCTTTTTTTACCCAAATTAAAGAATAATAACCGCCTATATTTCTAATACTGTCATCTCTGTAAATGTTCCATTTACCTGTAATAAGATGTGTTGTTCTATTTATAGGTTTGCATAAAATATTTTTAAATTCTAACCTACCCATTTCATTTTTATTTTTATATGATTTTTTATAGTTAGAAATTGTTTTTTTCCAGCCATAATTAATACCAGATTTACCTATAAATATAAGAGAATCATTGTTCCAGTATTTACTCATAAAATCATCAATATCTCCCGAATTCCAAGATTTCTCTTGCTCATTCATTAGATCATATATTTCATTACAATTATTAGTAGAATCACAGCTCATCAGAAATATCATAAATAAAAAAAGAAATATTTTAGATATTAACTTTTTCATCAATTTTTAATTTACTTTCTTTTTTATAATTAGTTCTGAAAACTATTTTATCATTAAATGAATCAATTAAAATAACATCACCTTTTTGGATATTTCCTTTTAACATTTCTTTTGATAATTGATTGAGAATTTCCTTTTGAACTAATCTTTTGATTGGTCTAGCTCCATACTGAGGATCAAACCCCTTTTTAGATAAGTATTCAACAGCGTAAGGGCTTATATCTAATTTAATTTCTCTTTGTATTAAATTATTGTTTAATTCATTAATTTGAAATTCTACAATTTTAGTAATTACTTCTTTAGAAAGACTATTAAATATAATGGTTTCATCAATCCTATTAAGAAATTCTGGTCTAAATGAAGATTTTAAGTCGCTTAATATCAGAGAATGTATTTTTTCTTTGTCTAAATTATCTTCTTTATTATGCAAATTACTAATGTGACCAGAGCCAATATTTGAGGTCATTATTATGATGGTATTATTGAAATTGACAGTCCTTCCTTTGTTATCAGTTAGTCTGCCATCATCTAATAGCTGTAGAAGTATATTAAAAACATCTGGATGGGCTTTTTCAATTTCATCAAGTAAAATAACAGAGTAGGGGCGTCTTCTTACTGCTTCTGTTAATTGTCCACTTTCCTCATATCCAACATAGCCAGGAGGTGCACCTAAAAGTCTTGATACTGTATGCTTTTCTTGGTATTCACTCATATCTATTCTGGTCATTGCGTTATCGTCATTAAATAGAAAAGACGATAGGGCCTTGGCTAATTCTGTTTTTCCAACCCCTGTACTACCTAAAAACATAAAGCTTCCGATAGGTTTCTTTTCATCTTGTAATCCAGATCGACTTCTTCTTACAGCATCAGAAATGGCTTCAATAGCTTCGTTCTGTCCAACAACTCGTTTGGATAATTCTTCCTCTAATCTTAGAAGTTTATATTTTTCACCCTCCAACATTTTGCTAACTGGCACCCCTGTCCATTTGGAAATAACATCTGCAATTTCTTCTGAATCAACCTCTTCTTTAATCATTTTACTTT
>NYYE01000064.1 GCA_002686655.1 Crocinitomicaceae bacterium
GTATTTGATGTTAGAAAAACAACACAACAGAGGTCAGGATGGAGCTGGGTTTGCTAGCGTAAAACTAGATTGTAATCCTGGGGAAAGGTTTATGCACCGAGAGAGATCTGCAAACCAAAATCCAATTAAAGAGATTTTTGAATTATCTAATAACAGAATTCAAACGGAATTAAGAAATAATCCAAATCTAAAAGGGAATTTAGATCTTCAAAAAAAAGAGATTCCACATATTGCAGAGCTTTTTCTCGGACATGTTAGATATGGCACTTTTGGAAAAAACAGTAAAGAAGCAGTTCACCCTTTTTTAAGACAAAACAATTGGATGAATAGAAATCTAATTGTGGCAGGGAACTTTAATATGACTAACAATAAAGAACTTTTTGATGACTTAGTTTCCTTAGGCCAACATCCAAAAGAAATGTCTGATACTGTTACTGTTATGGAAAATATTGGACACTTTTTAGACGAAGCTGTAATAAAAATTTATAAAAAATTAAGAAAAGAAGGAGTGTCTAAGCAAGATGCCTCTAAAATCATCGGGCAGAAATTAGATATTCCTAAAGTCTTAAAAAAAGCAACAAAAAATTGGGATGGAGGCTATGTAATTGGAGGAATGATTGGACATGGGGACGCGTTTGTTGTCAGGGATGCATCAGGCATAAGACCTGCATACTTTTATCATGACGATGAAGTTGCAGTTATAGCTTCAGAAAGACCCGTAATTCAAACTGTGTTTAATACAGCTTTTGAAGACATTAATGAAATTGATCCAGGCAATTGTGTTATTTTAAAAAAAGATGGAAACATAATTCAAAAAAATATTACAAAGCCTGATGAAAAAAAATCATGTTCTTTTGAAAGAATATATTTTTCAAGAGGAAGTGATGCTGAAATATATCACGAAAGAAAAAAACTTGGAGCATTGGTTTTTCCTCAAATTCTAAAAGCCATAAATTATGATTTAAAAAACACTGTGTTTTCCTATATCCCTAATACAGCTGAGGTCTCATTTTTTGGAATGGTTCATAAAGCTCAAGTTTTAACAAAAGTGTTTTGAGGATTCATAAAGGAGGCGCTTATTTAAGAGGCGCAAGCTTGAAGGTATTAGATCAACCGGAGATCAACATATTATATACATTGAAGGAAATGATTATGCGAATAATTTTTCAGGTCTCGTTCCTCCATGGGATGATAACATGGTGTATAGTTTTCATAAATACTGGAGTTCAGTTAATGCTGATGATTTAGATTGGATTTTGCCTCTTCAAGAAAGATATGATGTTCCTCTATGGATGGGTGAGTCAGGTGAAAATTCTAATACTTGGTTTAGAAACGCCATAAGGCTTTTTGAAGATCATGATCTAGGTTGGGCATGGTGGCCAATGAAAAAATTAGAGTCTATTTCTTGCCCAATGTCAATAACTAAAACAGTTGATTTTGAAAACCTATTAAATTATTGGAGTTCTGGAAATAATCCTCCTTCAACTAATACTGCTGTTAATACTTTGTTCCAATTAACCGAAGATTTAAAATTAGAAAACTGTACTTATCAAAATGATGTTATTGATGCTATGTTTAGACAAGTATATTCTAATGAAACCAAGCCTTATGATAGTGTAGCCACTATACCAGGAAGAATTTTTGCTCCTGACTTTGATATGGGAGTTGTTGGAGAAGCATATTATGATAATGTTGTTTCTGATTTTCATGTTACTACAGGTACATATACGGCTTGGAACGAAGGGTGGTCTTACAGAAATGATGGAGCTGATATAAGTGAATGTAACGATGTTTACTTTTTTCACAATGGCTATCAAGTAGGGTGGTTTGAAGAGGGAGAATTTTTGCAGTATGTAGTTGATATAGATTCTTCGGGAGTTTATGATATTAACTTTAGATACTCAGCACACAATAGTAATTCGAAAATTAAATTTTCAATTAACGACACTTTATTTACTCCGTCTACACCATTGTCAAATACTAATAACTGGAGCTTTTGGAGCACTGCAACTATTTCTAACGCTATATTACCTGCTGGACGTCACAAAATTAGGCTGCACTGTGATGGTGGAGAAATTAATGTTAATTCGTTTGAATTTGTAAGAAACGGTGATATCACATCAATTGATGCAAATTTTATAGCTGCAAAAACATTAGACGACACCAATATTGAACTTCTTTTTAGCAAGGCTATAGATTTTAACAATATTTCTGCTGGTTTAATCAATAACCCTAATCAGGCATTTACAATACATATAGACTCCACAAGTAGTATAACCATTGGAGGAATGCAATTCGACCCTAATTTTCCAAGGATTATCAACTTACAATTAAATAGTGCCATTCAAGGTTGGTCTAGTATTACTGGCGCTGCTACAAAAGTAGCTGTTTCTTACTCTGGAAATCAAATAAATGCAACTGATGGTACTGCATTGGCACCATTTTCTCACAGGCCAGTTACCAATGAGCTATCTTGCACTTACAATTGTATTCCTGGAAAAATTGAAGCAGAAAATTACTTTTTCGAATCGGGAATTTCTGTTGAAGGGTGTTCGGATATTGATGGAGGATACAATATAGGTTACTTAAATACAGGTGATTATGTAGATTATTACATAAATGCTAAATACTCAGGTAGTTTTCAAGTAAGTTACAGAAATGCTTCTAATGGGCATAATGGAAGTCTTGAGATGCAATTAATTGATACCCTTGGAAATGCAACAACTTTAAATCAGGCCAACTTTAATTCAACTGGTGGGTGGCAAACATGGCAAACAACCAATACATCTGAAGTATTCTGGTTAAATAAAGGTGTTCATCATATTAGAGTTGTTATTACCTTACAGGAGTACAACTTAAACTGGTTCCAATTTGATATTGTTGCTTCTGATAATGAGATTTTATTGGATAATGAAATCAGAGTTGTACCAAATCCAAGCTCAGATTTTATAAAGATAAAACTACCTAATTTTCAAAAAATTGATGACATAGAGATTTTTGATGTTTCGGGAAGATTAGTATTTAAGTCCCCTAACAAATTTGTAAATGTCTCATCATTTAAAAATGGTATTTATATAATAAATGTCAGGTCTGATAACAAGTCTTTTCAGACTAAATTTATCAAGAATTAATATATCCTATTTTTTATACTAACACATCATGTCAGCAGCTGATATTGCGGGAAGTATAGTAGGTTTAATATTGGCCTTAAAACCCATAGATTCTACAAAACCAACCGAAGCTGAAACTAGTTTATTGGATTTATAAGATTCATCACTGTTAAAATCTAAGTCTATTGAGTCTACCTTAATATCATGATTTTTTAAATAGTTTGCCACTTCCACTGACCTTGTTGTTTCTCCCCAAAGTTTGGTCCACATATCGTCAATTTTAGGGAGTTTTTCTTTGTGATATAGAAAATGACAACCAGTGTTTCCAATATGAAAAAGTACGGTGGTTGCATAATTGGTATGTTGTGAAATGTTCTGACTATCACACCCAACATGGATTTTTATTTCAAAATCAGAGTATTCTCTAAGATATTTTTTGACATAAGAGGATATTTCATACTNCTCACTATCCAACAACTTTTTAAAATAGAACATATAGTTATATTTTATTAAAATCTATTTATTTGCATATCAGTAAATATCAGAAAGGAAAAAATTTTTATTAAACAATTTATGAAAACCACTTATGTTTTCCAAAATGATTTTTGGTAACTTTTTCATTATTTTCAACAAAATATTTTAACCCTGAAATTACAGAGAAAAGATAATTATACAGCCTTGGTTTAATAATTAATTTGTATGGAATGTAAGAAATAAAATTAGGCCAATTAGAAAGTAAATGTGGATATACAGTAATTGAAAGTAAGCAATTCGATTGATCAATTTCCTTAATTTTCCAAATTACATATGACTGATATCCTTCTTTTTCCCCAATATAAAGCTCATAACCTTTTAATGGAACCCACTTAACAAATTTTCTTACATATTTTAAACCATTTAAATATTCCAACTCATCTACATATGGCATGTCATCCCAAGAAATAGATATATTTTTCTTACAAAATGGATGGAATAACTCAAGATGATTGGGTTCGCTAATGACATTCCACAGTATTTTTGGAGAGTGATTGAAGTATAGCTGGCAAGTAATTCCTCTATTTTTATTAAGCCTATTCATCTTATTTAGAATTAGAATAAATTGAATAAAAAGTTAACTAAGAGTTTTGTTTTGTTTAAGTTTTATTTAAATTTGTTAAACAANAATTAATTTATATAAAATGACATTAATATCCAACAATGTATGTTTCAATTGTGAAAACCTTACAGACACTATTTCCTGTAGTAAACACAACTTAAATGTAAATCTTGATAATTATTGCGATGACCACAACTACAAGAAATCACTAAATAAGTCGTCTTCTTGTGNTAATTGCATGAAGTATCATACTGATAATTGTCCCAATCCAAATTATGCAGCAGATAAATTACTTTGCTTTTCTTGGGTAGCTAAAAACTAAATCGTTTTTTGATATTATTTTATTTTTTTAGCTGATTNAAGTTAATCCCTACTCCAAATGAAAAGTTGAGACCATTAAACCCAAACTTCGNTTCTTTTTTTGGATCTTCTATTCCTGAAGGGTGATTAATAATAAAGGTTAGGTTATCTGCATCTAAATTTTCAGATGCAGAGGTATTTTCGTTTTCAACCTCTCCTTCACCACTGAAACCAATATTTACTAAAGAAGCATTTAAAGAGTATCCAACATTAGCAAAAACATGAAAGGCTGATGTTGGGTTAAACATCGCAAATAAAGACGGTTTTAATCCAAACCAAATATTTTGAAAAGACACCTTTACTTCATCATCATAGAACTTGGTATCGTTTACTTGAATATAGCCAGTGTTGTTCTGTAATTTGCCAATGTTTTTATTAGCAACACCAAATAACGTTACATCAACTTTAGGACCAATTTTAAAATTGTCACTAGCATTAATTAAATATCCTCCAGAAAGATCTAGATTAAATCCAAACATTTGCTTAAAAAACATATCTGCCTTGAGTCCCATTAAAAACTTTTCTTTAAAATTATCTTGCATAAAGCCAATTGAAAAATAATTTACTGATTCTGAAGATTCTAAAGAAAAACGCGTATCGAAATAGTCAGGTGATGGGGATTCATCAACATAAGATAGCGTAACGTCTAGCTCATTTATTTTTAGGGGTTTAGTGCCAAATTCAAAAGTGGTAATAATATTTGATTCTTGAGAAAAAATAAAGGAGGGAATAAAGATTAGCAGTAACAGTTTCTTCATAATAGCGTTATTTTAAATTTCTTTAATTTATGAAAAAAAAATTAAGTGCAATTCAATGGGTTGAATTCCATACACTAGTAAGCTTAATTGACTTTATCAATTGATCTAAATTTTCATTTGGTATTATATCGATAGACACCATTTTTTCTTCATTAGCATCTAAATCAAAATAATTTTCTGTAAAATTTAACTTGCTAGAGGATGCTAAATAAACTCCCTTAGCGAAATAGTTGGTTTTGATATTAATATGTAATTTATTTAAAGAAGAATCCACATTAACTTGATAGGTTAAATTTGGTTTTGGAAGATTCAGCTCCTTAATAGGTAAAAAGAAGATGTTTTTGCTTGATGTGATATTTCCATTATTTTTTAAAATTAATTGAGCATAAGTATCGTTTTTATTCTTATTGATTTCATCTTCTGGTAAAATTTTAACCTTTATAGATTTAAATGGGTTTATTTTTATTTTTTGATTCCATTTTTTTATTGGAATTTCACTTTTGAATCTCAATAACTTTATCTCCATTTCACATTCCAAGCTTTCTTTAAAGTCTGATACTACAAATACATGTAAATTACTATCCTTAAATTCATGACTAACAATAACTGGATTAAATGCTTTTTTGATATTGTAGTGAAGCGCTTTCCATTTACCATAATAATCAATACTGGACCAAGATGCTCCTGGCCAACAATCATTAAGTTGCCAATATAATGACCCCATACATTGATCTTTATTTCTTCTATGAGCTTCGATAGCTGTTCTAATACCATCTGACTGAAGTATTTGGCTCAAATAAAGTAATGATTTAAAATCTTTGGGGTCCTGATACTCTCTGCCCATATATTCTTCTATCGTAGCGTTTCCTATACTGGACCTTTGATGATATTTCATCACTTTAGAATACATATCTTCATCTTTTTTCTCAGCAAATTCCTTAAACGTATGATATTCTGGAAAAGATTGAAAGCCATACTCGCTCATAAATGAAGAAATTTTAGTGTTGTAACTTTCAAAGGGTTCTTTACCCCACCATACACCCCAATAATGAGTGTCTCCAGTTTTATAAGATTCAGGAACTCCTTCTTTTGCACTTGGTGAAGAACTCCAATAGTCTGGCCAATCATTATTTCTAGAAAACCCATGTTCTGGGTGGTTTTCATATACTACCTTAGGTAAAATATGATGAAATAGCGTATCGTAATGGTGCCATATTTTGTCAGCAACTCCCTTTGACTGATCTTTTATTGCTGTGTTTTCCCATCCCCATCTTTTCCAAGCAGCTAAATTTTCGTTATTTCCGCACCAAATAACAACACATGTATGTTTTTTTAGTCGGTTATAATTATCTATAGCCTCTAATCGAACATTTTCTAAAAATGATGAATCTCCAGGGTACATGGCACAAGCAAACATAAAGTCTTGCCATACCATTAAACCTAAAGAATCACATAACTCATAAAACCTATCATCTTCATAAACCCCTCCACCCCAAACACGTATCATATTCATATTGGCATTTGCAGCGGCAACTAATAAAGTTTCATAATTAGAGCTTTTAACCCGATTTAAAAAAATGTCCTGGGGAATATAATTCACCCCTTTGGCAAATGTTGGATATCCATTGACATTAAAATAAAAATTGGGTGAGTGATTAGCGTCTTTTTCTTCCAAATAAATTGCTTTAAACCCTAGTTTTTGTTCTGTAATCCTTGTCAAATTATTGAATAGTATTTCTNCCTTAAAATCATATAAGTGCTGTTGCCCCATTCCGTTAGGCCACCAAAGTTTTGTATTATTTAATGAAAAGTAATGGACTAAATTTTGCTCTCCTTTAGTCAGTCTAATTTCGCTTGAAATAACTGTAGAATCATTTACAGAGATTAAAAGTGAAGCATTTTCATTAGCNACTGAGGACTCGATTACTAAATCTGTTTTTATAAAAGTAGGGCCGTCAAAACTATAGCTTATATTAAAATCTTTAATTCGTACATCGTCCCATGAGTGAAGTGTAACTGGTCTCCATATGCCAGACGTCACTAATCTTGGCCCCCAATCCCATCCATAGTGATAGCNCGCTTTTCTAGTAAAAACACTAATCCTTTTACCTCCTTCTACTTGTCCTAATTCTGCTTGATCATTAGCAGAAACGGGGATCTTATAATTTAAGGAATTATAAAGTTCTAATCCTTTTCTAATAGGAGATTCTAATATTATTTTAAGGCTATTCTCTCCTTGCTTTATTTGTGATTTTACATTAACAATATATGTTCTATGCATATTGTTAGATTGTAATATTAAAGCATCATTTAGGTAAACAGATGCATAGGTGTCTAATCCCTCAAATTTAATTTCATGATGTTGCTTTTGATATTCTTTTTTATTGATATTGAAGGTGTTTTTGTATATCCAATCTTCTTTATCAACCCACTGAACTTTTGATTCATTTAGTCTGTAATAGGGGTCTTCTATAATTCCATTATCCATTAAATCAGTGTGGACACATCCTGGAACAGTTGCTTTATGCCATTTTTTAGAGCCTTTTTGTTGGAACTCCCAGTTACTGTGAAGCTGTTTTTCTATAGTGCTAGTTTGGGCTAAAAAATTAGCATGCGAAACCATTAGAAAAAGAAATACTTTTAAAAAAAATTGTTTTTTATGAAAATAATTTTTCATTTTTTTTCTAATACTGTTTTTGAAGAATTTAGTAAAGTCTTATTTATTTTTGTAAGTTCTTTTTTAGTAAAATATCTCCACTCACCTACTCCTACATCAAGATTAATGTTCATAATTCTTACTCTTTTAAGCTCCTTGACACTATAACCCAAATATTCACACATTCTTCTTATTTGCCTATTAAGGCCCTGAGTTAAGATGATTTTAAACTTTCTGCTAGCCAATTTTTGTACATGGCATTTATTAGTTACAGTNCCTAAAATCGGAATTCCATTGCTCATTTTTGATATGAAATCACTATTAATTGCCTTATCTACAATTACGATATACTCCTTCTCATGTCGGTTGCTTGCTCTTAAAATTTTATTAACTATATCTCCATCTGAAGTTAAAAAAATGAGGCCTTCGCTGGGTTTATCTAATCTTCCAATTGGAAAAATTCTTTTAGGATAATTTATAAAATCGATGATGTTGTTTTTTTCTCTTTTTGTGTCGGTAGTGCATACTATTCCCTTGGGCTTATTAAATGCGATGTATACTAATTTTTCTTTATTGGAGTTAATAATTTTTTTATCAACNGATACCCTATCTCCCGGGATTACTTTCGTCCCAACTAAGGGGACTTTACCATTAATTTTGACACGGTTTTTCTCAATTAATTTATCAGCTTCTCTTCTNGAGCAAAACCCAGCTTCACTTAAAAACTTATTGATTCTTGTTCCTTTATTTTCTGACATTAGACTTAATTAATTATTATCTTTTTTACAGTCTTCTGTTCTCCATTGGGAAATACTGTAATATATTCCTTTTTTAAAATTGACATTTACTGCAGTCTAAAATATAAAGATAAGCTAAGGGTAATAAAAAAGTTATTTAACCTTAAATAGTTGCAAAGAAAGGGTCTTTAATCTCTTTGAAAGCATATGCCCTTTCTTAAAAAATGATTAATTTTAANTTCTAAGATTTACAGATGGCCAACGAAATTAAAGATCCTGGGATTGGGACTAAAATTGATGAAAAAGTAAGGAGGATGATTAACGCAGATGGATCTTACAACGTCATCAAAAAAGGATCAACTAAAGGGATAAGAGATATATTTAAGTATTTAGTGGAAATTTCTTGGACTTGGTTTTTCACCATATTGTTTGTAGGGTACATTATTTTTAACATGATTTTCACCATAATTTACCTATATTTTGGGAGTGAAAATATTTTAGGTATTAGTCCTGATAATGGACCCATATTCTTTCAAATATTTTTTTTCTCCATCCAAACATTTACTACTGTTGGGTACGGGACTTTAGCTCCCGTGGGAATTACTTCACAAATAGTTGCTGCTATTGAAGCGTTTGTGGGGTTTATGTCTTTTTCACTGGCTACTGGTCTGCTTTATGGTCGCTTTTCAAGACCAAGATCTAAGCTAAAATTTGCTGATAATTTTGTTTTTTCAAAGTACGAAGATGGCTACAGCTTTAAATTTAAATTAACTAACTTAAGAGATGTAGTATTACAGGATGTTGAAGCAAAAATCATCACCATGTTTAACAAAGAAAATAAAGAGGGGAATATGGTTAGAACTTATTACGAATTACCAATTACACTACCTAAAATTGATATTATGGCTTTAACATGGACTCTAGTTCATAAAATAGATAAAGAAAGTCCATTTTGGGGAAAAAATAAAGAAGAGATTATGAAACAACATCCTGAGTTTTTAATTTTCGTGAATGGCTTTGATGAAATTTATTCAGAAAGAACAAGGGCAAGAAAATCATACGTTGTTGATGATATTATTTGGAATAAAAATTTTGCAACCAATTTTAAGTCTTTAGAAAATGGGAAGTTATTAATGGATGTTAGGGATTTAAATAATGTCATAGATGAATAATAATTTATTTAGACAGGGTGGGTACTTAGGAGGCGTTTGTGAGGGTCTTAGTGTTTGGAGTGGAATTCCAAGTGTTTTATGGCGAATAGCATTTGTTTTTTTTATCCCAGCTGGGTTTTGGATTTATATTGTTCTTTGGGTAGTTCTAAAAAAATCTTTTTAAAAAATTTTAGGAAAATCAACATAAATAAATTAACAAATTATAATATTTTTTACTTTAAATTGGATTAAATTGCCATTATTATGAAAACTTTATATACGTTAATTCTATTTTCTTTTAGTATTTATTCTTTTGCACAAAACGTTCCTATTGATTTTGAAGTTGGTGGGAATGGATTAAACTGGACTTGGACAACCTTTGAGAATGACACTAATCCTCCATTAGAAATTGTGGCAAATCCAGATCCTTCTGGAATTAATACATCAGCTACTGTGGCTAAATTTACTGCTTTACAAGCTGGAGCAGCATGGGCAGGTTGTGAGTCAATGCATGGTGCAGACATTGGCTCTTTTTCTTTTAATAATAGTAATTGTTCAGTCTCAATTATGGTATGGAAATCTGTTATAAGTGATATAGGAATTAAATTTGTTGATGCGTCAAGCGCTGCACAGCCAGAAATTAAAATAGCAAATACCTTAGTTAACCAATGGGAAGAAATTACATTTGACTTTTCTTCAAGAATAGGGGTTTACCCAATTACTAAAGATCAAATTGTAATTTTTCCTGACTTTGATCTGGGGGGTAGAACACAGGATAACATCATTTATTTCGATAACGTTTACGGGACACCATCCAATACAGGAGTTGGAAATGAGCACGAAATTGAACTAGTCGTTTCTCCCAACCCAGCAAAAGATTTATTAAATATATCCATTACAAATTTTAATGGTAATATGGCTGCTGAAATTTTTGATTTAACTGGAGTGTTAGTTGCTAGCTCTAAAAAAAGTAAAATAAATATTGCGTCTTTATCTAAAGGAGTTTATTTAGTTAAAGTATTTTATGGAAATGAAACAAAGGTTGTTAAAATAATCAAGGACTAATTTTCAGCTCGATTATTGTATTAGTTTATTTACTTAATTTTAAATTTATGAAATCGTCTATTTTTTATTTGTTCATTTTGAGTCTTGTTTGTAGCTGCGGTAAATTAGATAAAAAATTAAATCACAAATATGACTGTGATAAATTGTCTGGGGTTCACAAATTTGTATATGAGCCTATTGTTGTTTCTAATGATTGTAACTGTATTGTTTCAGGTAAAGTAAAATATTTAAAAGATTGTAAAACTGTTGCACTAGTGTATTATGGAGATGGAGTATGTGACAACGTAGCCACAAAAATTATATGTGAAAATGGCAACTGTTTTGATAAAGATGAAAATCCCATAAAGTCATTTGAATATTACATTGATTGTAATGGAAATAACATAACTGACGGATTCGTTAGTCAAGGAGAATTAGAGGATTTAAGTGATCCTTCTACTGGACCTCAGCCTTAATTTCTAAATAAGATTATTCATTTTCATGTCAAATCATCATAAGATTTTGACTACTTTTCCCTTAATAACTAATATTTTATAAAATAAATAGACACTATGTGCGGAATTGCGGGTTTTATTGATTTTAATAAAAGTTCTACAGAACTAGATATAAAATCTATGATAACTCCCTTAAATCACAGGGGGCCTGATGGTGAAGGGACTTTAATTCTTAATAATAAAAATGCAATAATAGGTTTTGGGCACAAACGGCTTTCTATCATTGACCTTTCAATAGCTGGTAAACAACCTATGTCTTTTGATAACTTACATATTACTTATAACGGAGAAATATATAATTACCAAGAAATAAAAAAAGATTTATTAGCTCTAGGCCATAATTTCGTAGGAGAATCAGATACTGAAATAATACTACACGCTTATCATGAGTGGGGGGTAAAGGGTGTAAATAAGTTTATAGGAATGTTTGCTATTGTTATTTTCGATGAGCAAAAAAACGAAGTTCATTTAATAAGGGATCGGGCTGGTGTAAAACCCTTATTTTACTATCAAAAAAATGATTTAATTTTATTTGCCTCCGAGTTAAAGTCGTTTCATGAGCATCCTCAGTTTGATAAAGAATTGGACCTGAACGCTGTTGCAGCATTTATGCAATATGGAAATGTTCCAACTCCCCACTGCATTTTTAAAAATTGTTATAAAATAAAACCAGGTAACTACTTAAAAATTGACCTTAACACAAAGACCAAGAAAGAGTTTCAGTATTGGAATGTATATGATTATTATAATAAACCCAAATTGAACATTTCCTATGAAGATGCTATTGAAAAAACAAAAAAAAATCTATTGTCTGCTTTTCAATACCGAATGGTGGCAGATGTCCCTGTAGGCATTTTTCTAAGTGGAGGTTATGATAGTACCACTGTGGCGGCATTATTGCAATCTTATTCTTCTTCAAAATTAAAAACATTCACCATTGGGGTCCCAGATATTGGACTTAACGAAGCGCCTTATGCAAAAGATATTGCAGAACATTTAGGAACAGATCATTATGAAATTAATTGTACCGAAAAAGAAGCAATTGACATGGTTAAAGAACTACCTTTTTTCTATGATGAACCTTTTGCAGATTCAAGTGCTATTCCTACAACTCTAGTATCTAAAATGGCTAGAAAAGAGGTTACTGTTGCTTTAAGCGCAGATGGTGGAGATGAAATTTTTGGTGGGTATAATAGATATGACTATATGGTGAAGTATGGAAAAAAACTAAATGCCGTTCCCTATTTTTTACGCCAAACTATTGTTGGGTTGATGAATAATATTTCTTCTGAAAATATTCCGATTCTTAAAAAGAAATACAACTTTCATAATAGATATGAAAAATTAAAAACAGTACTTAAAGATCCATCTGAAAAAGAAATAATGTTAAGTCTTAGTCAGCAGTTTACTGATGATCAAATGAAAAAAATTATGCTTTCAGATTTTAACCTTTTAAACACAATGTTTGAAAGTAAAGAAATGAAAAAGGAGCTAAAATCCCCCTTGTCTTATATGATGGCAGTAGATTTCCAAACCTATATGCTAGATGATATATTACAAAAGGTAGACCGGGCTACTATGACTCACAGCTTAGAAGGTCGCGAACCTATGTTAGATCATAGGATTGTAGAATTTGCAGCACAATTACCAGATAATTACAAGTACTACAAGGGGGTGAAAAAAAGAATTTTAAGAGATATTACCCATGATTATGTTCCTAAAAAAATGTTAGATAGGCCTAAAATGGGATTTGCCATTCCTATAGCAAACTGGTTGAAAACAGATCTGAAANAATATGTAGATCATTACATAAATGAAGAAAGAATTGTAAGCCAAGGTATTTTCAAATGGAATTTTATAGACAAATTAATATCAGATTTCTATANCGGACGAAAAGAATATGATACTAAACTATGGTACTTCTTGATGTTTCAAATGTGGCATGAAAAGTGGATGGAAGGTTAAATCCTTATTGTCTTGTATGAGTAACTATAATTCTTCGGTTTTCTAATTTAACTTTCCTATATTTTCTGTGCCCCCAAATTTTTGCTCTTGCAAGTTTACCAGAATCTTTCAAATTTATAATCGGTTTTTTATAATTATAATTNAATTCGTAGAAGACTTTATCCATTTCGGTCATCATCCAAGGTTCATGAATAAACTCTTTAGGTACATCTGTTAGTTCTTCTACCCATTTTTTAATAAATATTCCATCAGGATCATGGTCTTTAGATTGTTTNATAGGATTATATATTCTCACTGTATTAATTCCTGTTGTTCCTGCTTGCATTTGAAATTGAGTATAGTGTATACCTGGCTCGTAATCTAAAAATATTTTAGCCATATGATAAACTCCAAGTTTCCAGCTACAATCTAAGTGATGACATAAAAATGACACCAGCATGGCCCTCATTCTAAAGTTAATCCACCCAGTTTTAATTAAGCACCTCATACTGGCGTCTATTAAGGGAAATCCAGTTGTTCCTTTTTCCCATGCAAGAATCAGATTTTCATCATTTTTATAAGAAAGTGACTCAAACCCCTTGTTAATACATCTGCTCTCATAGTCACATTCTACTTCAAACTTCTGTATAAAATGATCGCGCCATTTCAACCTTGTTAATATGGCATTAAAACTTCTTTTATTAAATTCATAATTAGGATGAGTTTTAATAAATTGTACAGCTTGCCGGGTACTTATATTCCCCCAAGAAAGATAGGGTGAGATTCTTCCGCATGACGCTCTACTATCCTGTGGTTTAGAGATATTTTTACTGTAGTCTGCTCCTCTTTTTTTACAAAAAGATTTTAAATACTTCCATGCCAGTTCTTCTCCTGGTTTTTGTAAAGAAGTTGGATAATTATCCAGCTTTTCCTTAAGAATTGGTTTTATTGTAAAAGGATTTTCAAATGTTAAAACTGGCTGTTTTTTGAAAATGTTTTTGATCACAGGTTGATTCATTACATGATACCATTTTTGATCCCAGTTTTNTCTTGTTTTTATTCCTCTTTGAATACCGTCTTTTTGAACTTGTTTCCAATTAATTTTTTCANTTTTAAAAAATAGAGATAATTTTTTATCTCTATTCCAAGTTTTTCTAATTCCCGTTTCTTGGTAAGAAAAAACATTTTTTATTGTATAGAGATTACACAGAAATTCAAAAACTAATTCTGCCTCTTGATGAAAAACATGAATTTCTTTGTTGTATTTAGATAGTTTTTTATTGGTTTCTTTTATAGATTGGTAAACAAACTGTAAATGTCTTAATGAACAATCCGGATGATTGATAATAGATGGTTCAAACAGATATATGTTTATATAGTCCCTCTTATTTTTCTCAGCCAAGTCAAAAGGCTCGTGGTCTTGAGTTCTTATATCTCTTTTTATCCAAACTACATTTATTGATTTTTTCAAGGCACCAATATTATTTTATCCTAAATAATAAAAANTTTCTATTGGTTTTTAAATTGTTTTACTCAAATANTTTTATGTATAATTTTATGAAATAATGTAAAATACCCACAATACTATGATGTAACAAAATATATGGATTTAGAATATTAATATTTTCTCTGAAGTTTTCTTACTTTAATAGCTTAAAACATATGAAATGAATAAGGTATTTAATTCTTATAATGTTAATTCAATAACCCAACCCAACTTTTAATAAACATTTTTCGTTTGGTTTAAAAATAATGCTTTGAGATACATATTTAATATCCTTTTTCTAAGTTTATTTTTAGTTTCTTGTAACAAATCGGATTGTATAGAAACAAATTGTCTAGATGGAGTTCCGATGTCATATATACCTGTATGTGGGTGTAATGATGTTACTTATCCTAATTGGGAAACAGCAGAATGTCATGGGATATTAAGGTATAAGAAAGGTGAATGTTGTAAAGATTGAATAATTAACAAATATCACTTCATTTAAATTAATTTTTTATTGCTCTAAAGTAAAACTAAAAATAATAAAGGAAATGGCAGAAATAAATCGTAGCTGGGAACGGCTATCTAATGAGGAAAGTAAGAAAGCAAAAGAGGACTTAATTATTTTTTTTGAGAAGGAAAGGGATGAAAAAATAGGCATTATAGGAGCTGAGCAAATATTAAATCATTTTCTTAAATCTGCTGGTAGTAAAATCTATAATAAAGGGGTTTATGATGCAAAAAAAGCACTTGAATCCCGCTATAAAGAACTTCAGTTTGATTTAGACGATTTAATAGATTTCTAAATTTCTTCCCTATGCTTTCTTAACTTTAGTTTATGAAAATTAACAAGAAACAACTTGTAATATGCACAATTGTTATATTAATATTATATCTGTGGGCTGAACTTGGTGTAGGTATTTTTTTTCAAGATTCTTGGGGTGGAAGCTAAATATTAGATAAAAGCTGAATAAAAATTTTTTTTTAAANATATTTTGTAATATTCCCTTTCAGAAATATCAGTAAGTTATTCTCATTGCTTTCTTAACTAAATCAACTTTTTATTACCCTAATGGTTTAAACCATTTAAATGTTTTTTATTAAGATAATTTTCATATTCTAACTCAGCTTTTTGTAAAAGTTTAGAGAATGAGTCGACTTTTTCAGTTCTTTTTTTTATTATTTCAAAAATCATTTTATTGTTTTTGTTTAACAAATATACAAAATAATTAAACAAAAGTGNAAATGTCGTTTTAAAAGATTTTTGTTGCCAAGGCAACTTTTTCTTACTTTAATGGGCATAATAATTATAAAATGAAAAAATTAATTAAAACTTTTTTATTCAGTATGCCGTTTTTCATTTCTGCTCAGGATTGTAAAAATTTATTTGAGAATCAAATTAAAGATGTTACAAAAATTAATACTAATGAATTTGCCTTAATAAGTGATGATTTTAATATCACTAAAGTGGATGCTAATTTTGATACTATATGGCAGAACAATCAACTCGATACAGTTAATAATTTTTTTATAAATAAAATCCAGTCAACTTTTGATGATGGGTTTATTGCTTCAGGCGGCAGCCCTCTAGGAAATTTATTTAAATTGAATAGCATTGGCGATACTGTTTGGACCAAACAATGTCAAATATTTAATTTTGGTCCATTTGGAGGATATAATATTATTGATATTATACAAACGCTTGATAGTGGTTATGCCTTCGTAGCTGTTTATGGGCACATGAGTTATTATTCTATGGTTGTCAAGCTCAATCAATTTGGAGACACTCTTTGGACACAAACAAATATTATACCTGAGCCTAATTCGTGGGATAATCAGGTTAAAACAATTAATGAAACTAATAATGGAGATTTAATACTAAGCGGAGAAGTTAATGTGAATTTCCCAACAAATAGTAGTTATTCATATTTGTATAAATTAAATTCAAATGGGGATAGTATTTGGGCTAAAACTTTCAATGACTTTGAATTCAACGCTGTTACCATAGACAATAATGAAAATATTATAATCGCTGGTAAAGAAAAGAATAATTCAAATACCAATGAGTCAATAATTATGAAAGCTAATTCATTAGGCGATACTCTTTGGNGCAAGGCCATGCAAGCAAAATCAATTAATTGTGTTCAGTTAGCTGATGGGGGGTATATTTTTGGGGGATCTAAAGAATCTTCAACATTTTTTAATAGTTCTTATTTATTTAAAACAAATATTAACGGTGATACACTATGGACTAGAGTATATCCTGAAGATACGGCTAATAGAGAACTTAAAATGATTTTTAATTTATTTGATAATGACTATTTGCTGTTGGGTGAATTATCCTCTAATTTTCCATCATCAAATAACCAAATTGATTATAAAATTCAAGTTGACTCTTTAGGGTATTGTCCTGGGTTTAGCCCCACTAACTTTTCAACTACCAGTCCTTCAACTATAGTTTTTTACCCTAACCCAACTAAGGAAAATATTAATATTTCTCTAAATAATTTCAANGGAAATATTCAAACTGAAGTATTTGACTTAATTGGAAATAGTCTTGAGACAACCAATGAAACCACTATTAGTTTAAGAAATTACTCTAAAGGAATCTATGTTCTTAGAGTAGCTTATGGTGATAGAGTTCAAGAANTTAAAGTTATTAAGGACTAACCTCACCTTTGCATTCTTAACTAAGTCAACTTTTTATTATTTTATTGTCTTAATATTTCAAAATGAAGAAGCTTACATTAATACTAATAATTTTTCCAATATTTACAATTGGACAAACTTTTGAAATAACGAATGGCCAAAGTATGTGTATGATTGGCAAAGGAAAAGGNCAAGATGCAACTATAAATCCTTACGCTGATGAAGATTATTCATACGCTTTAATNGAGAATATTGGNTTAGTAGAATTTCAAATNAGAGTAGAANCAACNACAAAAGATTTTAAACAATTTTTATTGAAGCCAAGTAATCAAACTGTAATCAAACTCTACAGAAATAATGTCTTATATCTTGATGCTTTAACATTTGAAAAGGTAGAGGCGTCAATAGAGTACTCAAATGACGAAAACAAGTTTCCACCACCACCTGCTCCCATAGAATGTATTGCAGTGGAATGCAATGGCCCTACAACACGTGAATTAGCCCCTGTCTGTGGTTGTGACGGAGTTACATATGCAAACCCTTCAACTGCTAAATGTCACGGTATAAAGAAATATAAATGGGGTAAGTGTGAAGACAAACAATAACTAACCTCCCTTTGCTTTATTAACTAAGTCAACTATGAAAAAAATAGGTATATCTTTTTTACTTTCAATCATATTTATCTCTTGTAACAATACAAACAATGAGTTCTCAAATGTCTTCAAGGATAATTTCAAAAGAGAATGTATTAAAAATGCAAAAGTTAACCTTTCAACAAGTAAAGCTGAGAGTTATTGTAATTGTGTCTTAGGTATAGTAATGACAAAATATGGTTCTGAGTCAGAAGCCAATTAAAAGATGTTAAATATGAGTATGAATGATTTGACGAAATTAGTAGAGCCATGTAAATAAATTTGCCATAATCTTAATGTGTTTTAACTAACCTCCCTTTGCTTTCTTAACTAATAAAAGTTATGGTTAGGGGATATTTAAATAAGACACCTTCATTTGCCCTAACAGCTCCAATAATATTAAAAATTATAGAGCAAAAACCTAAAACAACTATTAAAATTACCGCAATAATTATAGAACCATAAGACACAAATAAATTCTCTAAAGGTTCATTACTGAAATTTCTATCAAAACTGAAAAAAAAATTTGCAACTGAACCATATGCAAACATTACAAATATTAGATAGTATATAAATGAACTAATTATCCAATTTGTTATGTTCTTTCCATGTTTATTAACTATTTCATTTTGATTTTTATTTGTTGACCACATTATAATAGGTAATATTACTCCCGCGAATGGTATTAAAAAACCTGTTAATTGTGAAAGATGCATTAACATAGAGAATTGATTTATTTCCATTCCCCAAGGTTTATGTTTATTATCTATTAATTCCATATTTTGAAGTTGTTTTTATTTTAGGTAAGATAATAATAATTGTCCATATTGATTTTTAGCGGCTTTTTATAATTTCTTACTTTTATGGTTTAAAACTTATAAAATGAAGAAACTTATAATATTTATATTCTCTGTAGTATTGATGTCAAGTTGT